>SAAC01000198.1 GCA_009929605.1 Negativicutes bacterium | reverse complement strand
GACTATATTAAAGAATATGTTGATGAAGTAGTTACCGTGTCTGACTATGAATTGATGGAATCCTTCTTACTTCTTGTGGAAAAACATAAATTAGTGGCGGAAAATGCCGGAATACTTTCACTAGCAGGACTCAAAAAATTGAAATGCCGTGGTAAAAAGGTAGTATCTATTTTAAGTGGCGGTAATATTGATGTACTTACGATTTCCTCTATGATTAATAAAGGTCTCATCGTACGTGGACGTATATTCACATTCTCTGTTAATTTGCCAGATAAACCAGGGCAATTGGTGGCTGTATCTGAGTTATTAGCGCGAGAAGATGCAAATGTAATCAAGCTAGACCATAATCAATTCAAAAACCTCGACCGTTTCCATGAAGTAGAATTGCAAGTAACGGTTGAAACAAATGGGGAAGATCATATCCGTAAAATCACGGAAGAATTTGAAAAATGTGGGTATAAAATTACACGCTTAAATTCTAGTAGTTTAGGTTAAGTGTTGAATACACAGTACATATCGTAAACAGTACACATAAATACATATAACATGCGAAAGTAGCATATTAATTTAGAAAAGAGAAAGGACATATATGAGTGGGGAAATGATTAAGGGCGCACGTATCGTTCTTGAAACCTTGCATCGCCTTGGGGTAACCGATATGTTCGGTTATCCAGGTGGTGCAGTAATACCAATTTTTGATGAAATTTACAGTTTTCCTGAAATCAAACACTATTTTGTTCGTCACGAACAAGGCGCCGCACATGCAGCTGATGGGTATGCTCGTACTACTGGCAAAGTGGGCGTCTGCTTGGCCACATCTGGTCCTGGTGCTACCAATCTTGTGACTGGTATTTATACAGCTCATATGGATTCTGTACCAATGCTAGCTATCACTGGCCAGGTGGGAACTGGATTAATCGGTAAAGATTCATTCCAAGAAGCAGACATTTCTGGTATTACTATGCCGATTACAAAACACAACTATCTTGTACAAGATATTCGTGACTTGCCACATGTATTGAAAGAGGCTTATTATATTGCTGGTTCTGGTCGTCCAGGTCCCGTATTGGTAGATATTCCTAAAAATTTACAATGCCAATCGCTTACGATGAGCGAGTTTAACAAGTTGTTTGATGCGCCCATCTCCTTGGAAGGCTACGATCCAACCTACAAAGGTCATCAAGGGCAAATTAAAAAAGCAGTATCCATGATTAAATCTGCAAAGAAACCTTTGATTATCGCTGGCGCAGGTGTATTGAAATCCAATGCTATGGCGGAGCTCAAAACATTGGCAGAAACAGTGCATATTCCTGTTACGAATACATTGCTTGGTTTGGGTTCATTC
>SAAC01000069.1 GCA_009929605.1 Negativicutes bacterium | reverse complement strand
GTACTTGTTATTGCTTGTCCATGTGCATTAGGTTTGGCTACACCAACATCTATTATGGTTGGGTCTGGGTTGTCCGCTGAGCATGGTATCTTGTTTAAAAATGCCGCATCCCTTGAAGAAACAGGCAAGGTAAATGCCATTATTTTTGATAAAACTGGTACATTAACAGCGGGTACACTAGCCGTTGAATTGGTGAAACCAGTGAATGCTAGCGAAGTCGATTTGCTAAATTATGTGGCCTCTCTTGAAAGCAAAACATCTCACCCAATCGGTAAAGCTCTTGTTCGCTATGCCACTGAATTCAATGGAGTTATTTCTGAAGTCGTTAATTATGAAGAGGTACCAGGTCACGGGTTACAAGGTAACGTAAACGGTGCCCTAGTACAAATCGGTCATAGTCGTTGGATGACAGAACTTGGCTATGATATGGCTGCTTTAATGGACGAAATCCAAGCCTCTGAAGCACAAGGTATGGCCGTATCCGTAGTTGCCGCGGATGGTAATATCGCTGGTATTCTTGGCGTAGCCGATGTGGTTCGCCAAGAGTCTATTGATGTTATTAAACAATTGAAAGACCTTGGCGTAGAAGTTTGGATGCTCACAGGCGATAATAAACGTACTGCGGCACATATTGGTAAACTCGTTGGTATTAATCACATCATGGCAGAAGTATTGCCACAAGATAAAGCAAATAAAGTAGCTGAACTGAAAGCACAAGGTAAAATGGTGGCTATGGTTGGTGATGGGATTAATGATGCACCAGCGCTTGCTACTGCTGATGTTGGTATAGCTATTGGTTCTGGTACAGATATTGCGATGGAGTCTGCTGACGTTGTATTGATGAATGCTAGCCTTAGCACGTTAGTATCGGCGTTCAAAGCTAGTCGTAAAACTATGAAGAACATTAAAGAAAACTTGTTCTGGGCGTTAATCTTCAATACATTAGGTATTCCTTTGGCCGGTGTGGGCATGTTGACACCAATGATTGCGGGAACGGCCATGGCGTTTAGTTCCTTTACTGTTGTATCGAATTCTCTTCGCTTAAAACGCGCTAAAATTTAATGGGTGAAAGCCCCGAGTATATCTGTTCGCTCCTGACGGCGGAGCCGAATGTCGCTGCACAGATATACTCGGGGCTTTCTGCATTCTACTGTAGTGCTGCTCTTTAAGCGAAAGAGAATTTTAGCGATACAACAGTGAACTCACTACATAATATATATAAGCTAATTTCTATAGACAATATTGATTAAATTAACTAAATCGAGTAAAATAGATACTATGTTTTATATGTACTGATTATGTAATTTTATGTAATTTTTTGAGTTTTTATGAATTGTATGTAAAGGAGGCGCACTCCATGAATGAAGTAGCTTCTAGTGTTGCGACACTGAAAATCTCCAGTGTACAAGCAGTAGCGTTAGCTTTTGTGACGTACTACTTGGGGGTTTGGATTAAAAGCAAAGTTGCTTTACTCCAAAAATTAAGCTTGCCGGCTGCCGTTATTGGTGGTCTACCATTTGCATTCTTCTTGTCCGTATTGCGCGGCTTGGGAATTTTGCAAGTAACATTTGATAATTCTTTATCTACTGTGGCCTTATTAGCATTCTTTACTACTGTTGGTATGATGGCGAGTTTGAAACTTGTTAAATACGGTGGTATTGCATTAGTATTCTTCTGGATTATCTCTACTATTGTAGGCTTTGCTCAAAACTTAATTGGTATGGGTATTGCTGGTGCAATGGGTATCGATCCACACTATGGCATCTTAGCTGGTGCGGTATCCTTGATGGGTGGTCTTGGTACATCCGCTGCGTTTGGCCCATATTTTGAAACAACTTATGGTATCCAAGGTTCCACATCTGTAGCGATTACTGCAGCCACATTTGGCATGGTAGCAGCCCTTGTATTAGGTGGTCCATTCGGTGAATGGATTTTGAATAAATACAATATTGATCCAGCTAATAAACCAGCTGGTGCTGATAAACCAGATGCTGTTGACCTTACAGTATTGGAAGAAGAAGAGCACTCCGATGCTCGTGGCGTTATCAAAGCGAGTGCTTTCGTATTCTTAGCGATCGGTATTGGTTCCGTTGTTAGTGCGTACCTTGGTCAACTTATTACATTGCCAGCGTACATCGGGGCTATGTTGATTGCAGCAGTTATCCGTAACATTGGTGATTTCTCTGGCATGTACAAAGTACAAGGTGGCGGTCTTAATATCGTTGCAGAGGTAGCGTTAACTGTATACGTTACTATGGCGATTAACAGCTTGAACCTTTATGAATTGATTCACTTGGCATTGCCATTGTTCATCATTTTGGTGGCTCAAACTGTATTTATGCTAGTGGTAGCATGGCTCGTATACTTCCGTATCTTCGGTAAAAACTACGAATCCATGATGCTTGCTGTAGGTGCTATCGGTTTCGCTATGGGCGCTACAGCTAATGGCTTGGCAAACATGCAAGCTATTGGTGACAAACATGGTCATGCACCTCGTGCATGGTTGATTGTATCCTTGGTAGGTGCATTTCTTATCGACTTCACGAATGCCATCATCATCACTTGGATGGGTGCTTGGTAATACATCTCGATGAATCCGTTCGATTCTCTTGGTAAAAGTAACACATAATCAAACAAGACATACAAAAATCCCTATAGATTATCTTTTAAATAGATAGTCTATAGGGATTTTTAATTTTATAAGACACATCACACACATATGACATATGACATATTACATATCACATATCACACATAAGGCCTATCACACATAAAATATAACATACATCGTAGAGGATACATCATGGAGCACATATCAGGTAAACACCATATCACATATGATATATGCCAGATAATCACTAGTGTATCCGATTAATGCGTGGGAATATGTGTAGAGATTGTGGTATTGCTTGTTTTCAGTACTGGACTCCAAGTAATGAGATCTAGATAAAAGGGGCGATTATTTTTTAAAGGATTAGATTCGATAAGGTAGGCTGTCTTATTTGCATCAATTTCTTTGAATCCCGTGATAGGCATTACATTTTTAGCATTCCAGTTGATTCCACCAGGAAGCGTATCTGCTAGACTTTCATCTTGAACGACACGAATAATAGTTTTCCCACTATAAAATGGAATAGAGGCTCTATAGTTACCGTGGAAGTAGATAGGCGCTGTTGTGTCAGATAAAGATTCAATATAACGGGCTGTGTGTTTACCTGAATAGAATTGATTTGTTAATGGGATAGCTAGTGTATACGTTAACACGATGTAGGTTATACCTGTAATGAAAGCTGTGACTTTCACCCTGTTTGGATGGGCCACAAGATAACGTGCCATTAAAATCGCAATAGGAAACAGTGAAGGGTATGTATAGGTTGTATATTTAGTCGCCATGCACTGGAAAAATACATTGATGGTAATAGCCCAAATGAGTAGGAACATGGTTGTAGGATTATAATTTATGTAATTTGGCGGTTTGTACCAATTAGGGATGCGTTGTTTCCATTGTTGGTAGAGTTGTTTAGGCACCGTAAAGCCCCATGGCAATGTAATAGCAAAGAATATAGCTGTATAATAATACCACACATTATCCTTTGGATGTTCAGATACTGTAGCGCGTAGTACGTTGTGGACGCCTAGGAAGGTGTCTAAAAAGGCACTGCCGTGTAAAGCATACATATATCCATACCAGCTACCGGCTATGACTAAAAAAAGTGGTAGTCCCAACGGTAGTTTCATATGGTGTACTTCTATGAAATTACGTTGCGAGGCTAAGAAAAGTACAATAATTAAGCCCGGTAATAGGAATCCAATAGGACCCTTCGTGAGTGTTGACAGAGCAGCAAATATATAACAGAAGTAGTAATAATATTTTTGATTTGAACTGTAGGCTAGATAGAAGAAGGCCAAAGTGGCATTAAAGAATAGAAATAGCGTAGAGTCGGTAATAACAGTTTTTGCCAATAACCAATATGCAAATGATGTACCCAGTACAAGTACAGCTGTAATAGCTAAACGACGGTCTGCAATTTTAGTAGTGAACCAATATAGGAAACCTAAACTAGAAATAGAGAATATAGTAGGAAACAAGCGAGAGGCAAATTCATTGATGCCGAATAGTTTATAGGCACCGATGAGTTCCCAATAGAAGAAAATCGGTTTATCAAACCAGTAATTTCCATATATTCGTGGTGACATATAGTCATTAGCCTTGAGCATTTCTAAGGCTGTTAATGTATAGTTTGACTCTACTGGGTCGGTTATGGCTATCTGACTATTCCCTAATAGGTATAAAATAGTAAATAATGATAACACCACTGAGAGTGGCGATTTTAAGGTTGCTATGATTTTCATCGTAAACTCCTAATACTACACACACATTTTTGATACACACATTTTTGATAAATTGAGTATAGGAAGAAATATTAACAGCTTTCTAACAGGTGAAAAACAAGTACATTACAAGTCTCTATTTTATTGCATATGGGTATACCCAAGGTGAAACAAATATGCGTATAATAAATATAGTAAATTTTATATGTATGATAGTGTACATGATAATATGAAGATGCAACGTAGTGTGCAGACAAGAATGTGAGAGTATATATGACACGCCTTTATGAATGGGTTTCTAAAGCATCCATTAAACATAAATTAATGATGGTTAACTTTATGATGATCACAGTGCCACTAGTGACATTGACATTGGTAACCGTGATTTTATTAGGGATATTTCGATTTGGAGATCCTGTACAAAATAGAAAATGGGTTATGCTATTTCCTAGCCAAATTAATAGTCTAATGGTACAAATGAGCATGTCTAGTATTTATAGAGCCTTTGCTGATGATGATATGGGGCTATCTGATTTGCGAATTCCTATTTCCTTGCTGGAGGTACAAGGCGCTGATGTAGTAGTTGCAAAAGATGGTGTTGTTCAATATGCTACGCAACATACGAATGGTCCTGAATTGTATGAACGACTTTTAACATTAGTCCGTGCAGAAAAGAATCCTACTGATGGGCAAGTTATAACAACAAGTGATATTATTGCATTGGATTTATTAGAGTGGGATGGCAATCAATTTCACTATATTGTAGAATCTACCCATGGATGGGGGATTTATAGTGAAGGAGACATTCCATTTTTAACAAAGAGTTTAACCAATGAATCTTTTGAAAAACAGGCTATGGAAGCTGTAGTGGGAGCAGGAATATTGCTATTTCTGATAGCTATTATTCTACAAGGCCTGTATTTATCACAAATAGTATCATCTATGATTTTAAAACCTCTAGAGTCATTACAAGAGGCGGCACAAGCTATCAAGCGTGGTGATTTAAATCAGACCTTACAGGTGGATAGTAATGATGAGCTCGGTGAGACTTGCGCTATATTTGATACTATGCGCCAAGAATTAAAAAATAATGTAGCTCATCGTGAACAGATGGAGCAGCAACGACGCGCTATGATTGCGGGAATTAGTCATGATTTAGCTACTCCATTGACAGCTGTTAAAGGATTTGCCAGCGCTTTTAAAGATGGCATCGTCAAAACCCCTGAGCAACAAGAACGGTATGCGAATCGCATTGTTGATCGTTCAAATGTAATGGAATCACTAATCAAACAGCTGAGTGATTTCTCTAAATTTGAGATGAGTCAAGTGCCATTGGAAATGCAACGGATGGATATGAATGCGTATTTGCATGAATTTTTAGCTGAACGCAAGGATTTATATGCGGAACGAAATGTTCACATTCGAGCGCATTTGTTGGATGACATGGCACCGCATTCTAGTCAAGTTGACTTGGATCCTATGCAATTTGAGCGCGTTCTCACCAATATTCTAGAAAATAGTTTAAAATATTCTCCTCATGGTGAAAGTACCGTGGATATGATTTTATCGGTACGTGGTAAATCTTTAGTGCTTACCTTAGGGGATTATGGAAATGGTGTTTCTGATAATGAAATTGACAAGCTCTTTGACTTATTCTATCGTGCTGATGCAGCGCGTACGAATGTGGCGTCCGGAAATGGGTTAGGCTTAGCGATTGTCAAACAAATTGTTGAGGCCATGGGTGGCACCGTATATGCTATGAATCGAACGACGCTAGATTATACACAGACGGGGTTCATCATTGAAATTGCATTGCCTATAGTATAGTAGATGATCAATAGTAAATATAGCATTATGAAAGGAAGAACGATATGAAACGAATTTTAATTATTGAAGATGATGCAGCCATTGCAGAATTGGAACGTGACTATTTAGAAGCCTCTGATATGGAGGTCGATCATTGTGCGGATGGTAAAAGTGGTTTAGAGGCCGCTCTTTCTGGAAAATACGATTTAATATTATTAGATGTTATGCTTCCTGAAATGGATGGATTTCAAGTATGCCGGGCTATTCGCAAGGAATCTGAAATTCCGGTATTGATGGTAACCGCAAAGCTTGAAGATTATGATAAAGTCCGTGGTATCGGTCTTGGTGCTGATGATTACATTGTAAAACCATTTAGCCCAACAGAGTTAGTAGCTCGAGTGAAAGGCAATATTAAACGGTATGAACGACTCCTCACATCGATGGCTGGCTCTGGACAGAACGAAGATAACTATATTAAAGCTGATGATATCGAGATATTAATTGGGGAACATAAGGTTTTGCGCAATGGTGAAGAATTATCTCTTACAAATCTTGAATTTGATTTGCTTTTATATCTAGCACGTAATCAAGGTATCGTATTCTCTAAGGATCAATTATTTGAAAAAGTATGGGGGCTTGATGCGGTAGGTGATACATCTACAGTTATGGTACATATTAATCGATTGAGAGAAAAAGTAGAAGTAGATCCGGCGAAGCCTTATTATATAGAAACTGTCTGGGGCGTAGGGTACCGATTTGTGAAGAAATAATTTAGAGAATCTACAATTTGTATCTCGTCGCGGTACCCTTAATTGTGCAAACACCCATGACACTATCTTTGCGCTCCTGACGGCGAAGCCGAATGTCGCGAAAAGATAGTGTCATGGGTGTTTTAACATACCTGTAAAGGTGTACATATCGACGAGATACAAATTATGCGATACCGTAATTGGATTTCTTTACAAATTGGTACGAAG
>SAAC01000197.1 GCA_009929605.1 Negativicutes bacterium | reverse complement strand
GAATGCCGCCACCCTACAATCATTAAAATTAGATGGCGTAGCGTTAGCAGAATTTACTCCTAACACGTTCAATTATGTCTATACATTAGCATTTGGAGCAACACATGCACCTATCGTTACCGCTATTGGTTCTGATCCAACTCAACAAGTGATTATTACCGATGCACCATCGTTAGAAGGAACGGCGCATATCAAAGTCGTGGCTCAGGATGGTACTATTGGAACCTATAGCGTAAAATTTGCATGTGCGCAACAAACCAACGTCACCCTAAAAAACATAACAGCGAATGGCGTCGCCATTACTGGGTTTGATGCGAATCAAACTAGTTATACCATTGACTTAGAATCTGGCGCAGCAGCTCCTACTATTGCATACGAAGCATACGACACAACACAAATGATTGCCGTAGCCGATGCAGGCTTGAATGGTGTAAAAATAGTTGTTACCGCACAAAATGGAGATCAGCGTGTGTATGACATCAAGTTTAATATGCTACCTAGCACCAATGCTTTATTAACTGATTTACAACTCTATAATGGTAATGAATTCAAATCGTTAGCTGGATTTGATGCAAACACATTAGAATACACCCAATCATTAGAATGGCGCACCAAAAATGTACCTGCGATTCATCCGATTTCGGCACACGCAGGACAAACGGTTACCATCCACTACGGAGCAATCAATGACACAACACTGGTACACGTAGTTGCACAAGATGGCGTATCTTTCAAAGACTATACCATCTATTTCCCTGTGGTAAAATCGAGTGTAGCTACCTTAAGCGATATCTCCATTGATGATGCCGAATTGTCACCAGCTTTTGAAGCTACACAATTTAACTATGTAGCAACCTTGGATTATGGCACAACCAGCATTCCAGCTATTCGTTGGACACAAGGTGAAGATTTTGGCAAACAACTCATCGAACAAAAAGTTCAAATTATCGCTCCAAGTTTACGCGACACGGCACATGTGGTTGTCACCGCAGAAGATGGTTCGCAACAAACTTACAATTTGACATTTGTCATTCGTGAAAGTGGTAAACCAAACGTATTACAATCTATTTTTGTGGATAAATACCATTTTGATGGAACTTCATCTCAAGCCGAATTTACAGTAGAATTACCATTTGGTTCTACCACCATGAGCGATATCAAAGTCGTGAAGACATATCCAGAACAAACAGTTTTAATCGACAACGGAGGTGCTTATGCTCCAACTACCATTACCGTCAAGTCGAACCAAACAGGAATAGCCGACGCTATTTACACGCTCATTCCAACGATTGCTAAACCACAAGCTGTACTAGCAAGCATCAATGTTAATGGGAATCCTATTAGTGATTT
>SAAC01000068.1 GCA_009929605.1 Negativicutes bacterium | reverse complement strand
TATATTAGTTATTTTGTTTGTGTTTTAAAGGAGACTATTATGATACTTAATAATTTAAAAAAACTGGCAGCTGTCACATCTATTACGGCGATTTGTCTTGTAACCCCTAATATTGCCTTAGCTGATGGGATGCAACCTTCCGAAATTCATACATCAGGTTCTGCTAGCCGTACAATGGCCCCTACCTATGCCACTCTTAGTTTGGGAATTACTACAACAGACGGTAGTGTAAATACCGCCAAAATGGCCAATGATCGTGTCATGAGTAACATTATTGCAAACCTTGCAGGCCTAGGTGTCGCGAAGAAGGATATTTATACGTCTAACATCAGTATCAATCCACAATATAACTATGATAATGGTAAACGTATATCACAAGGCTATACTATTACTAATACCGTTTCTATTAAAATTAATGACCTAGATAAGGTTGGGCCAGTTATTAACACAGCTGTTAATAGTGGGGCTACGGATATTCATTCCCTCAATTTTGAAAGTGACGTGAGCCAACAACTTAGTGACTCTTTAACAACGGAAGCTATTTCCAACGGTCGTCACAAAGCAGAAGTCATGGCAGCCGCCCTCGGCCGTACACTAGGACCAGTTAAATCCGTTTCCCTTATGTCTACACAAACAAGCTCTCTTGATGAAAACTACGGATCACCACGACTCTACAAAGCCATGGCTATCTCCTCCTCTACACCTGTAGAAAAAGGAACACTTATCGTATCTCAAGACGCAGATATAGTATATTACTTACAATAAATTCATTTCCTGAAAAACTCAAACACCCACATATCATTTCGCAATGACCTTCGACTTCGTCGTCAGGAGCAAGAAATGATATGTGGGTGTTCTGTTCTTTATTTTTTTGTTTCGGGCACTACACCCTCGTGCACAGCCACAATTCCACCAGTTAACTCTGTATACACAGCTTGTTCAAAACCGATGTCCTGCCAGATTTTTAGGATTTCAGTTTGATGTGGATATCGCCGTAATGATTCCGGTAGCCACGCATAAGAAGAGTTGTCCTTACTCATTTTACCTATTATTGGCAAAATATAGGTGAAGTAGAAATAGTATAACTGCTTAAAACCAAACATCGTTGGTTTAGCAAGTTCTAATACCACAACCTTACCACCTGGTTTTACAACGCGTTGCATTTCTTTCATAACTTGTTTAATGTCTGGTACATTTCTCATGGCAAAACCGCTCATAGCTGCATCAAAAGTATTATCTGCATACGGTAATGACATAGCATCGCCTTGTACCAAATTAACTTGCTCTAATAAACCGGCTTGTTCAAGGCGGATTTCACCTTGAGCTAACATCTCTGCATTAAAATCTAAAGCCTCTACCTTAAGACTTGGAACTTGTCGCAACGCTTCCTTTGTAAACACACAAGTACCACAGGCTAAATCCAACACGCGATCACTAGCTTTCAAATTCATACGTTGCACTGCAAATTTACGCCAAAAATAATCTTGCCCAAAACTCAATACAGTATTCATAACATCATAATGTTTAGCAATATTAGAAAACACACCTTGTACAAAGTATTCTTTTTCTTCAAAACTTTTAAACTCTTTTTCCATTGTTTTGCCTCAATCTCATATTTATCAAAATATCTTAATACCACTATAGTAATTCATTTCCTCTACTTAAGCAGTACTTATTATACTATATCATTACAAATTAATACCGACTTAAGGACCTCTACCCTTAATCGGAAAAATTATTATAGATATATATTATATACTATAATCTAATATTCTTGCATCTATTATCTAAAATAAATAATATAGCTCCATTCCATGGATACTATATCTATACAAAATTATATATTGCCATTCTAAGATGTTCGTTGTATAATGACATATGTCTTTTCTAAAGGGATGATAATCCTAACATACACATTTCTACTGTGTGCGTGCTACTAGCGTTTACCTCTTTAGATATTGTGTTGTGTATTTCTATTTAAGTAATGGAGACTTATATGAACGGAATTATTAAATCCATCAACAGAGTCAGCCTAATCCAACAAATCATTATTGGTTTGATTATCGGTATTTTGGCGGCCCTATTCGTTCCTGAATTTGCAAAGGAACTTTCATTATTAGGCGTATTATTCGTAGGTGCATTAAAAGGAATTGCACCATTACTAGTATTCTTCTTGGTAATGGCTGCCATCAGTAAACATCGCTCTGGTCAAAAAACTGGTATGACGAATGTTATTGTATTATATTTACTCGGTACGTTTACTGCCGCAGTTCTAGCAGTAGTCGTAAGCTGGATGTTCCCAACAACACTAAACCTTGTAACCTCTGCTGCTGATGCAAAACCACCTGAAGGGATCGCCCAAGTTCTTACCACTGTATTAAAAAATGTCGTAGATAATCCTGTACATGCCATTATGACTGGTAACTACATTGGCATTCTGGGTTGGGCTCTTATGCTTGGCAGCGCGCTTCGACATGCGCCAACTACTACAAAGGAAGTTATCGAGCATATATCAGCCGCTGTAGCCACAGTAGTAGGCTGGGTTATTCGCTTCGCTCCGCTTGGCATCATGGGCTTAGTCGCAGATTCCATCGCTACTAGTGGTCTTGACGCACTACTTGGCTATGCAAAACTACTCGTAGTCTTACTTGGTTGCATGATTTTCGTAGCTCTTGTGGTAAATCCACTTTTAGTATTCATTTACCTTCGTCGTAATCCATATCCATTAGTATTCAAATGTCTTCGAGAATCTGCAGTATACGCATTCTTTACACGTAGCTCTGCCGCTAATATCCCTGTAAATTTGGATTTAGCTCGTCGTTTGAAATTAAATCCTGACATGTACTCTGTATCCATTCCATTAGGTGCAACGATTAATATGGCTGGTGCAGCGATTACGATTACAGTAATGTCCTTAGCCGCTGCTAATACATTAGGTATTCACTTTGATATTCCAACTGCTATCTTATTGAGCATCATCGCAGCTATTGGTGCCTGTGGTGCTTCTGGTGTGGCTGGTGGTTCCCTCTTGTTGATTCCATTAGCGTGCTCCCTCTTTGGCATTTCCAATGACGTGTCTATGCAGGTTGTAGGTGTTGGTTTCATCATCGGCGTTCTTCAAGACTCCACAGAAACAGCACTCAACTCCTCCACTGACATCCTATTCACTGCTACTGCAGACTATGCAAAACGTGGCTATCACGAGGATTGGGAATAATATAATAGTAATGATGATACACACTTTGGTGAAAGTGACAAAATAACACCACCTCAAGCTAGCCTGAGAAACTAGCAATGAGATAAAAGAGATAGAACAAAGCCCGTAGAGAAAACACTGAATTTTCTTTACGGGCTTATTTTAATTTGTTTTCATATACCGCATATGGACATACATATTAGGATTAATAGCCCGGATACAGGCCACCATTACCTTCCGCACATCTGCCTCAGTAGTTTGATTAGAAAATGGTACTGTCATCATAAAATCAAGTTGCTTATCTGTATCACTTCTTTCACTAATACGTACATCATGAACCTCTGCTTTTTCATCAAAGGCCTTCGCAATTTGATTGAGTCGATCCGCCCATTCTTGAGTCACTTTATCAAGCACCAATGGATCCATATGGGTTGTTAAATGAATATTTAATTTACGATACATACCTCGTTCAATACTATCAAGTAAATTATGACTATCCATAGTACTCATATTAGCATCTACTTCAACATGAATACTTGCATATTCATGGCCCGGTCCATAGTCATGAATTAATAAATCATGTACACCCAATACTCCTGGATAATTTTTTACAAAGGTTTTGATTTCATTTACACGAGCCTTTGAGGGTTCATAACCCATAATTCGGTTCGCCCCTTCCAGTAAGATACGAATGCCTGCCCACCCAATTAGGGCTGCCACAAACAACCCCAAATACCCATCAATATGAACATCAAGGTATTCACCCACTACTAATCCTATAGCAATAACAGCGGTGTCCATTACATCCGACAAACTTTCCTTACCACTAGCTACCAAAATAGGCGAATCTATATCTTTTCCGATAGCCTGTAAGAAAGAGCTCAACCAGAACTTTAATCCTATAACACCAAGCATAACAGCCAGTGACACAAAAGAAAATGCTACTGGTTCTGGATTAAAAATACGATGTACAGATTCAATACCAAGTTGCACTGCTACGACAAAAAGAATCAAGGAAAAGCCAATAGATAATAAATACTCCATTCGGCCATGACCATACGGATGCTCTGCATCTGGCTTTGCATCGGATAATTTGAAACTAATTAATGTTAATAGAGATCCCCCTGCATCGGCTACAGTATGAACTGCATCACTAACCATAGCAATAGAACCTATAAGTAATCCCACCACAAGTTCCATGACACAAATCAATACATTGACAATAACCCCAACAATGCCAGCCATACGCCCATAAACATAACGGATTCCTTGTTGATCCTTTCCCTTTGTTTTTATAAATAAACTTACCAAGAAGTTTTTCATTATATCCTCCACTGGACACCATACGATGAATTCTATTGGAAAATCATTATTCAATGATTACATTATACATCTTCGCGCCTTTATTATCAATTACTTATTTTAATTGATAATAAAGAAGATTCATATTAACACCAATTTTATAAAATATCACCAAATACTTCATCCATATCTACTTGTTTTCATCGCCAAGAGTATCTCATTAAAATTTATATTTATTTTTTTCAATATATGGTATACTAATATCATAAATAATGAGAACCAATGTACAGGTGTACTACTTTTAGTATTCAAAAAAGAAAGGATCAACTATGAAGCAATATGATGTAATTGTAGTTGGCACCGGTGGTGCTAATATTGTAGTAGACGCAGCACAACGCAAAGGTCTACGAATTGCTCAAATCGAAAAAGGAAAATTTGGTGGCACATGCCTTACACGCGGATGTATTCCAACCAAGGTTATGGTTACGGCAGCCAATGCTGTTCGTGAAGTAGAAGATTTCAAAAAAATCGGTATCCAAGTAGGCCCTGCGACCATCGACTGGGATGTCATGAGTAAACGAGTTTGGCACATGATTGACGAACACAAAGATATCTATAAATATTACAACGCCTTCGATAACGTTGATGTATATCGTGGTGTAGCAACATTCCTTGAGGACAAGGTAATGCAAGTGGCATTGAATGACGGCACTGTATCTGAACCAATTACAGCACCTATCATCGTCCTCGGCACTGGTGGTTATTCCAAAATTAATGATATCCCTGGTCTTGAGGAGGCTGGCTATCTCTCTAGTGAAAGTCTCTTCGGCGATAAATATCCAGAAAAGCCATTCAAAAGTTTAGCTATCATGGGTGGTGGTCCTATCGGTACTGAATTCGGTCACGTATTCGCTACTGCTGGCACAGACGTTCATTTGATTCAACACAATATACGTTTACTCCCTAAAGAAGATGCAGAAATCTCTGCACACATCTATGAAAATTTAACACACCAAGGTCTCCACGTATATCTTAACCAAGAACCTGAAGAAGTACGCGTAGAAAATGGTGAAAAAGTTGTAGTCATTCGCGATCGTGCTACAGGTGAAGTACAAGAAATCCGCGCTGAAGAAATCTTGATGGCGTCTGGTATCAAACCAGCTGTCGAAGAACTACATTTAGAACGTACCAACATTGAACAAAAACGCGGTGGTTGGATTCGTACGAACGAATTTCTTGAAACCTCTGTGGAAGGCGTATATGCCATGGGCGACGTAAATGGGGAAGCTCCATTCCGTCACAAAGCAAACTATGAAGCGGACATCTTGGCACACAATTTATTCGTTGCAGAATCCCCTGATGATTTCCGTTGGGCTCGTTACGATGTGGTACCAGCCGTTACTTTCACCTATCCAGAAGTAGGCCACGTTGGTCTCACCGAACAAGAAGCAAAAGAAAAAGGCTATAATGTGGGAGTGGGTAAAAACCATTACTCCAGCACGGCAAAGGGTTTTGCTATGGGCCTTAACCCAGGTGATGCTGATGACGGTTTTGTTAAAATCGTTGTAGATAAAGATACGAATAACATCCTTGGTATTCATGTTATCGGACCTCAAGCGTCCATCTTGTTCCAGCCATATGTAAACTTGATGAATAGTGGTACTACAACATTACAAGCCATCAATGAAGATATTGCATCTGAAACAACAAAAGCCCTTCGTGCAAAAGGACTCACTCGCAATATGGATCCACACTCTGTCATCACCGTTGGTGAAACTATGAGCCCTCATCCATCTTTAATTGAGGTTATTATGTGGACACAAGTATACTACGAAAATCGTTGGTAATAGATGATATGCAAAATCCCAGCATCAATCGGTGCTGGGATTTTATCTGTATCAAGTTTTTTATCTGTACAAGTTATAGAAAAAACGCAGTGCCCAGACGGCCCTGCGTTTTTTAGTATAGTGATTCATTAATTATCAATTAGTCTACCACTGGAGGTAATACTTTTGGTTTTGTTTTGGATACGAAAGAACCATCCTTTGCATTAATCAATACGTTTTGGCTATAACCACCTTGATGAACTAATACAGTGTATGTTACTTCACCTTTTTCAGCTACAATTTTCCAACCTTTAGATACTGCGTCTTCACCAAGAGCATCTACAGCTTTTTGTTGTGCTTCAGCTGGAGAAATAACAGAATCTTTATTAAAGATTCGTTGAGGTATATTTTTGGGTTTGCCCCCCATTTTTTCATTGCTTGTTTTACCAGTAATGATGTCAATGTTCATGTGCATTGTGTTATTTACACTGTATCCAGTAACTTTATACACATATTTAAGGTTCTCTGTATTTAATTCCACAGAGTGCAATGCTGCATTAGGGAATCTATTTTGAAAGATTGTGCCAATTTGGCTCATCGTCATAACAACGGATTGGCCATCTTTACGATTTAACGTCATAGTAGCGTCTGTATCTGGGTTTACTTTACGAGCTTGTACATCTGTTGGTGTTCCTACCGCAAAAAATCCACAAGTTAGTGCGCCCACAACTAACATAGATGCTAATTTCTTATTCATTATTAATCCTCCTAAACACGTTGGATATTGCTTTCACAGGAATTGCGTTCACACGAAGACCATCCTATTATACCTTCATAAAC
>SAAC01000067.1 GCA_009929605.1 Negativicutes bacterium | reverse complement strand
ACTCGCTAATCATTAATCTTGATGTAACACACGAAATTCGTCCATAAATTTCGCTAATGCCTCGCAGGCCGCTAATGGAACTGCATTATAAATGGATGCGCGGCAGCCACCTACAGAGCGATGGCCTTTGAGGCCAATCAAATCTTGCGCTGTACCAGCTTCAGCAAATTCTTTTTCTAATTCTGGTGTAGCCAAATTAAAGGTAACATTCATGATACTACGAGAATCTTCACAAGCATGACCTTTATAAAAGCCTTCGCTACGATCAATTGCATCATACACGATCTTTGCTTTTTTACGATTTATCGCTTCCATAGCTTCTAGGCCACCATTACGATCAAGCCAATGCAAAACTTTGTTAATAAAGTAAATGCAGAATACTGGCGGTGTATTGTAAGTAGAGTCTTTATCTACAAATGTTTTATATTGTAAATACGGTGGTAATGCATCATTAGCTTTTTCCAACAACTCTTCTTTAATAATAACTACCACTGCACCGGCAGGGCCTACATTCTTTTGAATACCTGCATAGATGAGATCAAATTTTGCTACATCTACTGGTCTTGCCAAGAAATCACTGGACATATCGGCAATGAGCGGTACATCAAAATGAGGGAATGTTTGCCATTCGGTACCGTGGATTGTATTATTAGATGTTAAATATACATAGTCCGTATCTGGTTCAATATCAAATGTACCAGCTTCATTCATATCTGGAATAAAACTAAAATTATCCCCTGCACTTGTGGCTACATCATAAACATCACCATAAAAAGCTGCTGCTTCTTTTGCTTTTTTAGACCATACACCAGTATTAATATACCCAGCTTTTCCCTTCAAGAAATTCATAGCTACCATCAAGAATTGATGGCTGCCACCGCCTTGAAGGAATACGATTTTATAACCTTCAGGAATATTCAGTAATTTCTTCATAAGAGCAATTGTTTCATCTTGCATTTCTTGGTAAGCTTTGCTACGATGACTGATTTCTACAACACTCATACCAGTGCCTTTGAAATCAAGAAACTCTTGTTGTACTTCCTCTAAAACCTCTAGAGGCATAGCCGATGGACCAGCATTAAAATTATATACACGTTTCATAGGTTCCTCCTCATAATTAGGCAAATAAAAAAAATCTCCTCCCTAAACAGGGACGAGATATTACCCGCGTTGCCACCCAGATTGCCTAACAGCCAACTTTCAACAGCTATATCGGGCTTACCCGTCATACTCATCGCATGCCACTCCGGAGCGGAACAATATAATCCTCTATTACCTCACACCAACCGGTAATTCTCTGAAAGATTCCTTATACTGCTTCTCGTTCATCGCGTTGTATTGGACATATGTCCATACTTAATTTACTTATAGGAATATTCTACCACTTTAAAGCAAAATGTCAACTGTTAAAATACATTTGTTTCTTTATAGTGAATATTTAATTGTCATATCTACTATGTGCTGATTTCATTCAATACGTCAAAATGCTCCCACAGTCCCCTTGATAGGGCTGTGAGAGCACTCGTTGGCTAACTACTATTGATTATTGTAAAGAAAGGCCCCTAGAATTCCCGTAATAACATTCGGCTATACCGTCATGAACAAGGGACTCTAGAGGGCCTTTCATAAAATTATACTTCTACATTAAGTACAATTATTTATTGTTTTTTGCAGCTTTCGCACGAGCAGAACGATCAAGGATTGTTTTACGCATACGAATATTATTAGGTGTTACTTCTACTAATTCATCATCGTTAATCCATTCCAAAGCTTGTTCCAAGCTGAAGATTTTAGGTGGAGTCAAACGAACAGCTTCGTCAGAGGAGCTGGAACGCATGTTAGTAACATGTTTTTTCTTACAAGGGTTAACGTCCATATCAAGTTCACGAGTATTTTCACCGATAACCATACCAGTGTAAACTGGTTCGTTTGGTCCAAGGAACAAGACACCACGGTCTTGAACAGAGTTCAAACCGTATGGTGTAGTTTCGCCATCTTCGAAGGCTACTAAAGCACCACGTGTACGGCTAGGGATGTCACCTTTGAACGGTGCATAACCATGGAATACATGGTTCATGATACCATTACCTTTTGTAGCTGTAAGGAATTGGGAACGGAAACCGATTAAACCACGGGCAGGAATTACGAATTCCATACGCAAGTAACCAGCTAATTCAACCATGTTCACCAAGTCAGCTTTACGAGCGCCAAGGGCTTCCATTACAGTACCCATGAATTCTTGTGGAACGTCGATTGTTAATGCTTCCAATGGCTCGCACAATTGATCGTTAATACGTTTGAAGATTACACGAGGTTTACCTACCTGTAATTCGTAACCTTCACGACGCATTGTTTCAATCAATACAGCCAAATGTAATTCGCCGCGGCCAGATACTTTGAAAGCATCTGCAGAGTCAGTTTCTTCTACTTTCATAGAAACGTTAGTTTCTACTTCGCGGAACAAACGATCACGCAAGTGACGGGATGTAACGAATTCACCATCGCGACCAGCGAATGGAGAGTTATTTACGGAGAACACCATGGACAATGTTGGTTCGTCAATAGTGATGGATGGCAATGCTTCTGGATTTTCTGCATCAGCAATAGTATCCCCAATGTTGATATCGTCGATACCAACGAAAGCAATGATATCACCCATTTTAGCTTCATCAGTTTCTACACGGTTCAAACCATTGTAAGTGTAAACACGACCGATTCTTGCTTTGCGAGTAATTTCACCATTCATAACGGCTACTTGTTGGTTAGGTTTCATAGTACCACGAACGATACGACCTACTGCAATTTTACCTACGAAGTTGTCATAGTCAAGTGTAGTAACCATGAATTGAAGTGGGCCTTCAATATCGCCTTCTGGAGCAGGGATTTCATTGATCAATGTTTCAAACAATGGATCCATGTTAACGGCTTCGTCATCCCAATTTGTTTTAGCCACCCCAGAACGAGCGGATGCGTATACTACTGGGAAGTCTAATTGATCATCATCAGCTTCAAGTTCCATGAACAATTCAATAACTTCGTCTTCTACGTCTTTAACACGTTGGTCAGGACGGTCAATTTTGTTAATAACAACGATTGGTTTCAAACCTTGTTCCAAGGCTTTACGCAATACGTATTTTGTTTGAGGCATTGGGCCTTCATAAGCATCTACTAGCAATAATACGCCGTCAACCATGTTCAATACACGTTCAACTTCGCCACCAAAGTCAGCATGGCCCGGTGTATCAACGATGTTGATTTTGATGTCGTCATGCATAACAGCAGTGTTTTTGGAAAGAATGGTAATCCCTCTTTCACGTTCCAAATCATTGGAGTCCATAACGCGTTCTGCAACTTTTTCGTTTTCACGGAACACATGGCTTTGTTTTAATAGTGCGTCTACCAAAGTCGTTTTACCATGGTCAACGTGGGCGATAATCGCAACATTACGAAGATTTTCGCGAATCATAAGATCCTCCTATAATACTTACTGAGGTTTCATACTTATTTGGCCTCAAACTTTGAGAATATAGTCTCTGTGTACCTCGCAAGATGAAATACACAGTCATCTGTAAAATACAACAGTTCATTATACCATGAAATAAAAAAACAAGCACGATATTCGGCTTGTTTTCTAATCATACTATATATCCTTTTACGTCAATTGACGCATACCACATCGAATTCATTTCAACTCTTCTACACCGCTGAAAGTGCCGTATCCGACACGAGCAAAAAAACGAGCCATACTTACTCGTCTTCACCAATCATGCGTACTTCTGGTTCCAGATGCACACCGTGTTCATCATATACACGACGTTGTACTTCTGCAATAAGGTTTAACACATCATTAGCTGAGGCATTACCTGTATTAATGACAAATCCTGCATGTTTTTCAGATACTTGCGCATCCCCCACAGACAAACCTTTTAATCCAGTTTGTTCAATAAGGGTTCCCGCAAAATACCCTGGTGGGCGTTTAAATGTAGACCCTGCACTGGCAAATTCCAGTGGTTGTTTTGATTCACGACGCTCTGTCAAATCATCCATACGTTCCTTAATGGCTGTTTTATCGCCAGCTTTCAGAGACATTAGAACCTCTCCAATAACCTCATGATTATCGTGGAATATACTATGGCGATAGGCAAAATCAAGTTGATCGGCGTCGTAATGTTTGATATTCCCTTGGAAATCAACGGCTTGTACCTCTGTTACGACATAACTCATTTCACCGTCGTAGGCACCGGCATTCATGAATACGGCTCCACCCAATGTTCCTGGGATACCAATGGCAAATTCAAGTCCTGTAAGGCCTTGTTCCCATGCAAACTCGGATACCTCTTTTAATGTAAATCCAGACCCTACACAAAGAACACCATCGTTGCAGTCCTTGATTTGAGTCATATGGCGCAAGGATACAACGGCACCACGGATGCCACCGTCTTTCACCAAAATATTGGAACCACAACCAATAACAGTAACGGGAATGCCACTATCGTGGATGGATTTTAACACAAAGCTCAATTCATGCATATTTACAGGTTCTACAAATATATCGGCAGGACCCCCAATTTTGAATGTCGTATGCTCGGCTAATCGTTCAGACTCGCGTACACGCGTTTCTGGTAGTTCCGTAAGCAATACAGATTTTAATGCGTCAATATTATTTTGCGCCATGATCGAGAACCTTCATTCCTTCAGTAATTGGTTCGCTAATAATTTTATAAATGTCATTGGACACTTGGCTCCAACGAACATGAGCTTGCAAATAATCTTGTGCCGCTTTGTTAGCTTGAATTTGAGGCATCAATTCTTCTTGTTTTTTCAATAATTCTGCTTCTTCTGGGGCGCCAGATAATTTAGCGTATTCCCATTGCATTTGTTGTGCCATAAATGTGCGCACTAAACCAGCTGCTACAGCATCACCCTCTACAGCAGTTTGTGCCGTCATTAACTCTTTATATTCTTCGCATTCGCGCATTGCTTTTGCTAAATCATGTGCTTTATCGTAATTCATAATTATCCTCCTCAGCCTTGTTTAATCCAAGGCCCTTCTACTTTTAAATCTGGGTAATCTAATTGCCTCATCGCTTCATACGCAATAATTGCCACGGAATTAGATAAATTCAATGACCGCGCTTCCTCAATCATAGGAATACGAATCGTCGTCTCTTCATGTTCTGCTAACAGTGATTCGGGCAACCCACGAGACTCTGGGCCAAACACAAGCATATCGCCAATTTGGTATTCCACATCAGAATGTCTATGCTTGGCCTTTGTGGTAGCAAAGAAAAATCTACGGTCTGGGTATTTATCAAATACCTCTTGAATATTTTCATGAACTTGAACGTCCACTAAATGCCAATAATCTAAACCAGCTCGTTTCACATGTTTATCATCAATGGAAAATCCCAGCGGTTTAATGAGATGCAAGGTCATATGGTTCGCTGCACATAAACGCGCAATATTCCCCGTATTACCTGGGATCTCAGGTTCGTATAAAACAATTTCCATAATAATCCCTCTAATTCTAAATATCTCTATCTATTCTACCTAATTATGCGTATGTATTCAAGGCGTAATAGATTTTTTGAAAGCTTCGCCCATAGGTCTCTACCCAATGAGACTCTTCACCTATGTGTACTTCGTTATCGATTCAAATGGTATGCCCTCTAAACACATATTATGCTTCGCGCACAAAATGCCCACTTTTGCCACCTTCTTTTTCTACTAAATAGGTGGGTCCCATTATCATTCCTTTATCCATGGCCTTACACATATCGTAAATCGTGAGTAACCCTACTTGCACCGCCGTAAGGGCTTCCATTTCTACACCAGTCTTACCAATCGTTTTTGCAATAGCCCGAACTTTGATAGCTCGATTGTGACTCTCTGTAATAGTCGCGCCACAACTCGCTGTATGATCCGGCAGCACTACTTCACATTGAACCTCTACCTTTGTCAAGGCTAGGGGATGACATAAGGGAATCAATGTACTCGTCTGCTTTGCCCCCATAATGGATGCAATTTGAGCCACACTGAGCACATCGCCCTTCTTCATCGTTCCCGCTACAACGCGATCGTAAACGGCGTCAGTAACAGAAATAAATCCCTCCGCTATAGCTGTTCGTTCTGTAATATCTTTATGTCCTACATCTACCATCCAAGCATTGCCGAACTGGTCAAAATGTGTTAAATCCATTCCTATTTACCTTACTTTCATTAGAGAATATACAATACAACATAACTGCCCTACCCAATGATTGTACCTGGCATTCTATGTATCATCGCTCAATTATAGTTTTCATTTCACAACATAATTCTATTATAGTTAATCCCAATAACCAACTATAAAAAATCTATATATTATGTATTATAGCAAAAAGGTGTTTTTTTGTGTCGTATCGAATATAATAAGTACAGAATATTTCCCCAGCGGAGGTCCGCCTTTCGGTAAGCTTAATCTTGCCACTCCTCCCCATGGTATAAAAAAGAGAGGATGTATACTTATGAAAACTAAATTGACCTATTATGGCCATTCTTGCTTTATGTTAACACGTGGCGATGTGTCCATGATTTTTGATCCATTCCTAACTGGCAACACTTGGGAAAAAGCAAAACCAGAGGATATTAAATGCCAATATATTTTCGTCAGCCATGGCCATGCCGACCATTACGGTGATACTGATTCCATTGCCAAGGCCAATGATGCCCTTGTTATTTCTACCGCAGAGGTAGCCCACATGGCCGAAGAGGCTGGTTGTCGTGCTCATGCCATGCATCTAGGCGGTAAATTCGACTTTGAATTTGGGTCTGTACGCATTGTACCTGCCTTCCATGGTGCAGGTGTTCCTGGCGGTCATGCTTGTGGTGTTATCGTTGACTTCTACGGTGATATTGTATACTTCGCTGGCGATACAGCGTTCTTTAGCGATATGAAGTTATTGAACCGCTTTGGCGATATTGATTATGCATTATTACCAATCGGTGATAACTATACCATGGGTGTTGAGGATGCTGCACTTGCTGCCTCCTATGTGAAAGCTCGTATTTCCATCCCTATCCACTATAAAACATGGCCAGTTATCGATCGTGAGCCCGGTGTATTTGCTAGTTTAGTAGAAGCAAAATATAACCAAACAGCCGTTATCGTTGAGCCTGGTAGTTCAATCGAATTAAATGTATAGAGTACATGTATAACCATGCATACAAAAGCTGAGTAC
>SAAC01000196.1 GCA_009929605.1 Negativicutes bacterium | reverse complement strand
GTATCAAGTATTGGGCAACTTGCGAACACTTTCACAAGTAACAAACAATCCGACAAAATTCTAAAATTAGAAAAAAAAGTCCAATACCTAGAAAAATCCGACAAGGAAAACGCCCAAATTATTGAAGAATTATCCAATAAATTAAGAGAAAACAATAAGGATATTTCGGCAATTTATCGCCTATACCAAAAAATCAACTAAAAAATTATTGACACGAACGGTTGAAAAGGGTTCGATTCCCTTGCGTGTCTTTGCACCAAAAAAATTAAAATAAAGTGAGGAAAATAAAAATGAGTACAAAACAAAATAAATGTTCCGTGTGCAAAGTCATGAGCGGGAAAAAATTAGTCTGGTATCTATCTAATAGAGATATTGAGAACGGTTTGGATAGTCGTTTGGATATGCAAGGCTATACAATTATCGCCCTATAAAAAGGAGGTTATTATCATGAAAAATTACACGGCAGAATTAGACAACGGTATTGGCGCACGTGGTGGCATGGTCGTAAGTTATCAGTCAGACCATAGAAACGGTAGCAAAGGAAACGTAGCAGACCTGTACCGTCAAGCTAAACTACAGTACGGAAATAGGGCTAAACACGCAACTATTGTCTATTCACAACTTGAAAAAAAACTAACTCACACAAAAAAGAAGAGGTGTAAAAAATGAAACCACTACAAGCGATTTACGACACACACAAAAGTTTTTATAACAAGGCGAAAACGGAAGAAAAAAATGGAAAGCTAGTATTGTACTCATATAATACCGAGGTGGCTTTTATCGAAAATAACAAGGCAGTAGTATCTAACATTCAAAGTATGACAACATTACGCCATGTAAAAGAGTTTTTACTACAAAATAATTTTAAAGCCGAAAGTAAAAAACAGATTATTTCTGATTATATGTAACATAAACAGCCCTAAAAAGTTATTAGCAGACTTTTATCTATCATTCGTTGTGATATTGGGGCATATTGCAAACTAAAAAGTATTTTTTCAGAATTGAAAAATAATTTAAAAAAATACTTGACAAACAGTATAAACTAGTGTATACTTAGTTTATACAAAAGAAAAGGGGTGTAAAAATGAAAAAAACACAAATTGAAGAAATTATGGTAAAAGCTATCAAAAAAGCATACGCAACACAAAGTGAAAAAGTTTTAGCACAACTCGGTGGCGTTGATAACGCAGTAAAAAGTGCCATAGACGGCATAGATTACACCGAGGTTGACGGCATGACAGAAAAAGAAGCTTATGAATTTTATTTTGATTGGGCTAAAGATTGCATTAAAAGCGTGCTATAAATAAAATTATTTAACTGAGACATAAAAAGAAATTTTCTAAAACTGAAAATAATTTATAAAAACGCTTGACAAACAGAATAAATTGATATATACTTA
>SAAC01000066.1 GCA_009929605.1 Negativicutes bacterium | reverse complement strand
TGGGAATAAACGCTTTAATGATTTCCTTTCAGCAAACAATACAACAAAAGAAGCGTTCAGTATATCTGATATATTAAATATGCCATTTCTTCTAAATGGGGATACTTGGAAACTAACAGAACACTGTGGTGTTGTATTCAATGAAACTAAACAAAAGTATTATGGGTTTACACATAGAGGTGGGTGCATGTTTGGTATAGGTGATATGCTATTCGATATAGACCATGAAAACATATACAAATATTATGAAAATAAAAAACTAAGGTGGAAACTGATCAAGACCATACTACAGTATCATTTTAAAAATGATACATTTATGTTTCAAGATATATTTGAAGATAATTGTATAGGGCATGGTATAAAAACAATAGTTCCATTTAAGCAACGTGGTTCAAAAGTTATAGAGACGTTAGAAGAAGCTAAACAGGCTGCAATTAATATGAGCGAATACTTAAACTAAAAAGAATGAAATTAATAGAATCGAGTGTAAAGATCCTTAGTAAAGATGTTAAAGACATAGACACAATAGTTGAATTTGTTACAGTTAAGACTAGGGAAAAGGAAGTAAATGAGATGTATAAGTTAATTGAGATAGCTGGCAGGACTTGTTATAAATCTGAAGATAAGATTACAGATGATAGTGCTAAAGCCTTTGTGGATAGGATGATTGCGTTAGGGCACTGGGCTATGTTAGAACACGGTACTGTTTATTTAACTGCACTTAATTATGAGGTTACGGCGCCTTTAATGCTGAAATACAAAGGCAATAAACATTCGGTTGTGCACGGTGTTTATGTTGAAGATACAGCGAAGGGTGTTTTTGAAACAAAAATGAAAGACCTGTATATCACTACTAATTTACGTGTACTTGTGGAGAACGGTTGGTTAGCAGATCTACAATATATTACACCACCTACTGAATTACATGAGAAACGTACTACAGTTAAGTTTATATGTGATCGTGGCGTTTCCCATAAACTATTTGTGGCTTAATAGAGTAATCTATTAATGACAATTCAGTGAATTGCTGGAAAGCTAAGGTTTACTAATTTTAACAAAAAATTTATATAGAGTTTGCAATAATGCTCAGTAGCTTTGTATGAACTTAAAATACAAAGAATATGAAGAAAACGAATTGCAAATTAGGTGATACATTTAAAAATTGGACAGTAATCAGTGATGAATCCTCTGTTAAACACGGGCACACTTATGTGAAAGCCCAGTGTAAATGTGGAAAAATAGAAGATAAATGTCTAAGTGATTTAAGAAGTGGAAGAACTGGTAGTTGTAGAAACTGCGCCGCTCGTTCCAGAGGCCCCAAAGTTGAGATTGGCGATAAACATAAAAATTGGACAGTTATAAAAGGTCCAAAACTATTTAATCGTAAATGGATGAAGTATGAAGTGCAATGTGATTGTGGCACTACCAAGTGGGTTCAAGGCAACGAACTCGTAAATCCAAATAGTAATTTCAAGTGTGCTAAATGTGCGGCTAAAGAAAGAGGGCAAATCCAAGCAGAAAATAACGGTAAAGTGGGGGAATTAAACCTTGCTCGCTATACCAGATTGCGGCGTTCTGCAGAGAAAAGAGGTATTAAATTTGAGGTATCTTTGGAATATTTAGGCAATCTGTTTGAAAGACAAATGCACAGGTGCGCTATTACCGGAGACTACATCGAAACCATCAGAAACGCATCGCTTGATAGAATAAATTCTGCCGAAGGATATACCAAAAGCAATGTACAATGGACTACGTACCAGGCGAACGTAAGTAAACACGTAATGTCAATGCCGGAATTATATAAATTTTGTAAGAAAGTATTAAACTATGCCAATCAGCAGCCTAGCACACCTTTAACAAAGTGTGAAGGTTCAGAGACTAGTGATTGAAACTCGTAAGAGAATATAATATCACCACGAGCGCTGAACTCCCTACAACGAGGGAGATGATATAGTCCCATACTCCTTTGAAAAGAGGAGAAGACAGGATAAAGAGCCTGTATATAAGAATTGGAATTTGTAAGACATCGTGTGTTTAGTTTTGCACAAGAGAGTTCTAGGTACTGCAATTACAGTAAAGATAAGTTTGGTAACGAACTAGCATTTATTAAGCCTACTTGGTATACCAACGAAGTACACCCTATTGAAGCCAAAACGGCATTTGAAGAGATGTTACAGGTTTGTGAGACGTTTTATTTAGACTTAGTAAAAGACTACAACATGCAAGCGCAAGAAGCTAGGGCAATACTACCTAATGCAACTAAGACTGAACTAGTAATGACCGGCTTCGATAGTGACTGGGAAGGATTCTTTGAATTACGTTGTGCTGGTAGTGCACATCCAGATGCAAGGAAATTAGCTAACGAATTAAAATTACAGATGTATGGAGAGTGTTAAGAATGATATTATTGATGACAAGTTAAGATGGGACTTATTACCACTACTTGAGATAGAAGACCTTGTTGCAGTCTACACGGCTGGTGCTAAGAAATACGGTCCTAACAGGTGGCAACATTTACCAGACGGTATACAACGTTATAAAGCAGCTCTGTTGAGGCATCTGGTTGAGTGGGAGAAAGGAAATAAGATAGACGAAGAAACAATGTGTTATCATTTGGCGCAAGTTGCCTGGAACGCAATATCGATGTTGTACTTAGACAAAGCAGCGAATGGCAAAACGCAAGAAACAGTGGGAAGTACTCAAGGTTGACGATATCCCAGACGAATGTTATGTGGTAACCGTTACACACTACGACACGTTTGACGGACCTAGCAAGACACTTGTAGACGGTGATTTTGTAACTTATGCATACTTAAATAGCCGCCTAAGATACATATTTATCAACGGTAAAATACACAGAGATTGTAAGAAGCCATATAAGGCGTTTTAATCATAGAAGCCAGATAATTAACACAATCTATCCTTAGATATACGAAAGTCGCTTAGAAGGGCTTAAAATGCCCTCTACGGCTCTCATTTAAACCAAACTTAACCATACAACAATATGAACTTAAACGACGATAAACTTCGGCACCAGGTAAAGAACTGCATACCAGTACTTATAATGGGGGAAGAGTACACAATCAAGCCAAACCCAAAAGGTAGCTGTGATGGTTGTTGCTTCTATGAAGGGACCTGTCCACCCAAAGCTGTCACTATATGTTGTTCCAACGGTGGAAATATATTAGTAAAAGCAAAACAAACCGCAAAGTAATGCGTTATTATAACAAACAAACAAATATATGAAAGAAAGTAAAATTAGTATTAAAGACACAGAAGCTGTGTTAAAAACAGTTGTTTCAGGAATCAAGTACCAAATGTTAAGAGACGTACTTATTAAGCCATTAGACCCAGTCATGGTTGAAAAAGACGTTACAGAACAGAAACCAAACGGTAAGAAAGATAAAGACGGTTACAATCTGTATGACACAGTAACGACTAAAAAGAAAGTAGAATCTGAAGTTAGAGAAGGTGTTGTATTACAGATGCCGACTGACGTGCCTTGTGAACTATTTAAGGTTGGTGACACAGTAATCTTCCCAATCAGAGCTGCTAGAGAGTTTGACTTGTTTAAGACAAGTGTGCTTGTTAAAACGTATGATATTTTAGGTGTTAAAACGAAGTAATAATATGAAGACATACAAAGTAATTAAAAGTTTCTTAGGTATACCAAAAGGTGAAATGTTTGTAGAAGACGATTGCACAAATACCACTGTTTGTGTATATGGCAAAACAACAGATGTGGCAGTGACTACAAGACTTGTAGAGATCCCAACGAAAAACGTTCTAGCGTATATTGAAGACGGGTATCTTGTGGAAGTAGCTGACGAAGATGATAAACAACCGTTGGGTACTCAACTACTTGGCGAAGTAAACAAATGGTTGGACGAAAGACTTAGCGACTACGAAGCCTACTACAAACAAGCCGTAGAAGACTACAAAAACGAAGTATCTCCAATCGCCGTAGCCGCAGAAGCAAGAACTGTTTACAAGAACTTAATAGAAGAAGTAGAAACCTTTAAAAAAGCAACAAACAGTATTTATGAACAAATTAGTGAAAACGATAACTCCACGGGAGTTAACTAAAGAGTTTTTACTATCTCTAAACGGTGTACTGAAGCTAACAGATAGAGAGTTAGATGTTCTGTCAGAACTGGTTGCAATTCATTTAGATAACCCAAACATGTCTGATATTGTGTGTACTGCGGTACGTAAACACATTACCAATATTAAAGGTGTATCAAAAGATAACCAAAGTAGATACTACTCTAAATTTAAAACATTAGGCATACTTAGACCCGCCAAACGAGACGGGTCTTTTGCCTTAAGTTCAGCGGTTATACCAGAGATAATAAAAGACAGAGTACAAATAATAATAGTCCTAAAGATAGAAAACAATGAGGATACGGATACCAGCAACACTGATGACAGCAGGTTCGATGTTAGTATGGCTAGACAGGAAAGCCGTACTGTGGAACAAGTTTCGCAAGCTGCTTAAAATAAAACCATTACGGGAACGAGAAGTTTTTACCTTTCAGCAAGATACAGATCTATTAATCTCTGAACGATTTTTAAAAGACTGTGAGCTATACGTTCCAACCTCAACGGAAGTATCTTGGATGAATAAAAAACAGTACAGGAAACTAACTACAGATGAATTAGAAAAGTATATATACGATACTAGCAAATAAACATAATCTGCCAGTGCCTGTGATCGAAGTAATATGTAATAGTGCTTTTAAGTTTGCAAGTGAAAGAATGCGCTGCGGAGATGAAAAACCAATTATGTTTACTTACTTAGGTAAACTGAAAATAAAGAAAAAATATAAAACACAAGAAGATGATTCAACACATATTTAACGCAAAAGACAGAATGTCTGCAAAGTTTAATACAGAGACATTAGATTTAACTACATTCCAACCGAAGTTTGAAGTTTCACCACCGTTTGTGATCGAAGAAGATGGTGAGTTCGTATTAAAAGACGGTGAAAACACCATCGAAACAATTAAAGTAGTATCAGGGCAACTGGTGTTTATCATACTTGCAAACGGCAATCTTTCGTTAGTTACAGACTTTAATGCCTCAGGTTTAGCAGAAAAGCTAACACCTACTAAAGAAGTAGAAGTATTACAAGAAGATAAACAATGATAAAATTAGCTGACATTGTTGCAGGTAAAGTTATAATCCACCCAGACCTATTGCTGATACCAGAGTTTAATAAACTGTGGGAAGCTGACCCGAAGCATGCAACGAAAGTAATAAGCTACATTGTATTTAACAACGAGTGGGACAGTCCTTATGTCACTAGTGGTGACCAACTAACAAGGGAGCCAAGATTAAAAGAAAAGATCTTTAATAATAAGAATTACCAGCTTACTGAAGAAGAGGCTATTGCTGAGAAAGAATACAAAGCCTTTAAACACACTTCAATACTGGAAATGTTAACGAATATGCGTTTAAAGTTAGATAGTATCAGCAGCTATTACAAGTCATCACTAGATGAAGCTTTAGACGAAAAAAAGATCAAAGACTTGTTAACAGGTATGACCTCCGTGGGCTCAGTAATCAAAAGTATAAACTCACTAGAGACAATGGTTAAAGCTGGAGAAATGGTCACAGGTAAGGTGAAGGGTGATTCTAAAGTAAACCCATATGAGATGCCATGATGTATCTCGAAAACAGAATTGTAAACAGTAACAAATAAAGAACGTTAATATATTATGAAAAAGACTTATACAATTGATTGTACAAAATCACAAGAAGACATTTTAAAACAGATTGCAGAAATTAGTAAGGAGCTTAACAAAAAGAACTCAAACTGGTTTCAACGCATCATCGAAAAGATTAGGAATTTATTTAAATAATCTGTTTTAATACAAACGTTTAAGGGTATCGTACAACCCTATATTGCCCTATGGTGTAATGATAGCACAGATGATTCTAGTCCATCTGGTCACCGTTTGAGCCGGTGTGGGGCTACCATATTGTAAAAATTAAATTGAATATAATATCAAATTGTTAAAGAATAAGCAGGTACTAAACAGTATCTGCTTTTTTTTGATAAAACAAAAACCAATGGTAGACTTTAATAAGAAAATAAAAAACAGTAACAAGTTTAGGTAGGCAGCGTTGTCCTATCTAAACACAGGCAGGTACTGCGTATACCCTGAGAATACCAGTGAATACTACGCATTCTGGGATGAAGAAAAGCGTCGGTGCCTAGAAGGGTATATCGCAGAAGATGGTGACTACATTAGCGGTTACTATTATTTTTACTTAAACTACAGTCCTATTTCAAGGATTGTAAATACGGTAACCAAAGACAAAGATAACAACGTAAAGGTTAAGCGTACAAGCGAAGTAACGTTCCCTGATTTCTGGGATTACGATTACTACTATTACCTTACTATAGAAGACGCATCAGAAGCAGGTAAACACTTATGCGTACTGAAATCACGTAGAAAGGGGTACTCGTACAAATCAGCATCCATGGCATGCCGTAACTACTACCTTATACCAAATAGTAAAACCTTTGTATACGCTTCAAATAAACAATATCTTACTGAAGATGGTACTTTGACTAAGGCATGGGACTATATGGACTTTATAGACAAACATACTGCGTGGGGTAAGAAACGGTCTGTAAATACACAGATGCGTAAACGTTCAGGTTTCTTTGTTAAAGACGAGTATGGTAATGAGATTGAAGTTGGGTTTAAGTCAGAGATTGTAGGTGTTACATTGAAAGATAACCCTGACGTAGTACGTGGTAAAAAGGCTACGTTAATCTTGTTTGAGGAAGCTGGTTCATTTCCAGAATTGGGTGCAGCGTGGCAGATCGCTAGACCTTCTGTAGAAATCGACGGTGTTGCGTTTGGTATAATGATCGCATACGGTACCGGTGGTGATCCGTCTTCAGCATTTACCGCATTAAAAGATATGTTTTATAATCCGGATGGTTACAACTGTTACGGCTTAGAAAACATATGGGATGAAAATCCAACAGATAAGAAATGTGGTTTCTTTATACCACAACATACAAACCTAGACATACGGGATAAAGAAGGCAACCGTCTGTATATGGATATAGACGGCAATACGTTACACAGAGCTGCCCTAGAACACATCTTAGCTGAACGTAGATAGGTAATAGAAAACGCAACAAACTCTACCACAATCGACAGATACGTTGCAGAGAGACCTATTACACCTCAAGAGGCTATGTTAGATTTTAACGGTAACATATTCCCACGTAAGGAGCTACAAGAGCAGTTAGCTACACTACGTACCAACAAAGCGTTGTCTAGCAGTAAACAAGTTGGTAGCCTGAGTTTTGATACAACCGGTGCCGTTAAGTGGCATATACAAAAGACAGGGGATATTG
>SAAC01000195.1 GCA_009929605.1 Negativicutes bacterium | reverse complement strand
GCTCGGTGGCCGGTCCGCCGGTGTCTCCACCGTGGCCTGCAACTCTAACCAAGCTCCCGACAGGCGTCGCCAAGCCCTCGCTTAGCCTCTGCGCGAGGCTCCCCAATCAATATAGCGCCGGTCAAGGGGCGGCTAGGCCCTCCCCGGCTGGCCCAGGCTGCGGCTACATGACCACGCCGCGGGAGGAGAGCGGGCCGGCTGCTCCTCCCATAGTAGAAATCGAGTATTTTTTCCGTGTTCGGTTTTCAGGTATAGCTGAAAATAGGCGTTTTTCCAAAAGTATCCCATATGGGATAAAATCTATCCCACAAAGTATCCCACAGGGCCCGCGGGATAAAAAACATCCCACGGACTATCCCACCAAGTCTGCGGGATAAAAATCATCCCACGCGGGATAAAATTTATCCCACAGGGCCCGCGGGATAAAAAGTATCCCACGCGGGATAAAAAGTATCCCACGGACAAAATAATTCCACCATAAATTTTCCCGAGTCCCCAAAATTAATTCCAAAACATTTAGAAAAAAAGAAATCTTGACGTAGTTGCCGCATCGTAGGCTCAAAAATTTTGAGCCCAGACCAAACTTCTTGGGCTCATTTTTTTTGAGCCCAGGGCGATTTTTCGGGTTTTTCGGGAAATAAGCCACCCAGAAGGTCCGCGACTTCACCAAAAGCTTGTTGAGAGGGAACCATACATTAACTTAAAACAGAATATTCGGACCCCCCCTGGACGTTTTTCATGAATCGAAAATTTTCTCAAAATCGACTATCAATAGACGAATAAGCATCTTTTGGAAAAAGTTTGAGGTCCGAAAGGAATCCGTGCGCAACATATTAAACATATAGCCTTAACAAGACAATATCCGAGAATGGCCCCCACACGCCCTCTGTGGCCCCAGAAAAGTTCATTTTTGCTGCTTTTTTCCACTCCAATCGCGATTTTGAAAATTATCTCGGCCACCATGCAGCAAAAAAGGAAAAAAGTGTGTCGGGCCTGGATTCGAGCTCAATCGCAGAAAAAAATAGGAAAACTTTTTTCTTGATTTTGCTTTGTTCGCGAGAAAAGGCCAAATTTTGGGAAAATCTAGAAAAACATTTCGAAAAAATCAAGACATCTAAGCGGAGAATAATCGACAATTCACAGATATTTTCAGAAACAACACTGGTATGGCAGGTAAATATAAAAAGAAATAAAATTAAAAAAATCTCTCAAGGGGCCCAAACGTAATCGAATTCTCCACATAAAAGTCCAAAAAATATTTAACTTTCACCGGCCTTTTTTGTGGGTTTTGGCCCCCAGCAGGACAGCCGGCCCCGACCAACACGCTCGTAAGTAATATCCGAATTTATTATTAATCCACATAAAATCAAAAGTCATCTCAGTGGCCTCCCCACAGAGAAAACCCAAAAAA
>SAAC01000065.1 GCA_009929605.1 Negativicutes bacterium | reverse complement strand
TTAGCTTTCACCAAGAGACTAATACCTAACACAAGCACCACTGCGGCAATTTTAATCGCCAATGCATATGGTTCCACTGTATGTTTAATCAAGTTATCCTCAAGACTCATAGCCGCGCCAACCCACGCAAGAATACCGCCACCTACGTATAGGATAATTGGGAAGCGTTCAATGATTTTCACGAACAATGTACTACCGTATACGATGATAGGTACAGTGATAAGCATACCTCCAGCTACAAGCATCATGTCGCCACCTGCGACACCCACTACGCCCAATACATTATCTATGCCCATAATACCATCGGCAATAACGATTGTTGTAATAGCTGCACGAAGATTATCCTTAGCCTCTACATTATGCTCAGAATCATCACCAGCTACAAGTTTGTAGCCAATCCATAATAACAAAAGACCGCCCACTAAACGTAATGCTGGAATATTGTTGATGGCCTCTACGAATAGGAATGCCATAATTAAACGCAACGCGATAGCACCAAATGTACCCCAGAAAATAGCTTTCTTTTGTAAATGTGCTGGCAAATTACGAGCCGCCATACCAATAACAATAGCATTATCTCCGGCTAACAAAATATCGATCAAAATGATTTGAACAATAGCTAATATACCGGCTGCACTAAAATAATCCAATGATTTTCCTCCTAATTAATCACATCTGTAGCAATTTCACGCAGATGTATTACACTGTTATCCTGCTCATAATCCATTGAACATGGTTTCAGTGTATCCTCATGACTATATCGAATATATTAATTATACTAAAAAAATAGATATTAAATCAATGGTTCTATCAAAATTTACATATCAATAAATAATGCATACTACATCATTATTATTTAATACCTTCAGCACAATAAATTCTATAGTTTTCTCAATGCTACCTTATTTCCATCTACTCTGCTATACTATATATATCAATTAAAAGCGTAATGCTGAAAGTACAATCATAGCAATCTGTGTGCCTACACATAGTTTGCTTTTTATTTTGGATTAAGGAGATTTCATGAATCCAACTAATATGATTATAGATAAAATAATCATGTTTATCCGCCTCTTTACACCGATGGCAGTGACACAATTTGCGCTGCTAGGTGGCTCATTCATTGCCATCTTTCTCACCGGGCAATACGGCACCGTCGATCTAGCCGGCGTATCCATCGGATATAATATCTGGATTGCCCTCTACACCTTTATGATGGGCATATTACTAGGCATCACACCAATCGTATCCCAACTATTAGGGGGGCGAAAAATCAAACATATCGGCAACATCACTAAAGAGGGTCTCTATATTGCCACTGGTCTAGCTCTATTACTATGGTTACTGGGATACTTTGGAATGAAGCCATTTTTACTATATCTTAATATGGAACCAGCAGCTTATGAAATTTGCGTCTTCTATTTGAAAGCTTTCTCTATCGGCCTCTTCCCTATTTTATGGGGTTGCACATTACGGAATATTATCGACTCTCATGGATTAACTCATTTTTCCATGGCCATCGTAGTCTTTGGATTTGTCCTTAATGTATTCTTTAACTATGCCTTGATCTTTGGCCACTTTGGCCTTCCTGAGCTTGGTGGCATCGGCGCAGGTTATGCCACAGCTATTACTTGTTGGAGTAATTTTATTCTCTACAGTTTAGTCCTCATTTTCCATCCTACATTTAAAGAATATAATATTTTCTCCAACTGGAAATTACCCTCCTGGACCTATATTCGTGAACAATTACAAATCGGTTTACCTATTGGTTTTTCTATCTTCTTTGAAACAAGTATTTTTAGTATTGCCGGTCTATTGATGGTTCAATTCGGCACCGCTGTTGTGGCTGCTCATCAATCTGCCTTGAGCTTCACCAATATATTTTACTGTTTCCCATTGAGCATTAGTATGGCTGCAACTATCGCGGTTGCCTATGAACTAGGTGCAGGCAAGCCAAAAGAAGCGCGCCAATACGCCTACATTGCACGTATTTTTGCACTAATCGTAGCTACATTACTCTGCTCCTACTCCTTCACACATATGGAAAACATTGCCGGCCTATTCACCTCCGATCCAGTAGTATTCGATTTGATTATGAGCTTTCTATCCTATGCTGTATTCTTTGCCGTTATCGATGCCTTCGGTACACCATTACAAGGTATTTTACGAGCCTACAAAGATGTACGCATCATCTCCTATATCTCCCTATTCTCCTATTGGGGCGTATGCTTCCCTGTGGCGTATATATTAAGTAGGATGCCGGAGTATGGGCCGTATGGTGTCTGGATTGGACTCCTTTCCAGTGTGTCCGTGGCTGGGATTTTATTTACGGCTCGGGCCTGGTATATCCAACATAAGAGATAACCATAATTTGTCAGAGTTGGTTTAATCAAATTCAATCAAAAGGATAGCCCCCTCATTTTCTCGCTTCAAAGAGCAAAGCTCTAAGGCGCGTTAAAAAGAGGGGGCTATCCTTTTATACTTTGAGATTAATTTAGTCCTATCCCAACTCTGACAAATTATTACCTTATTCCTTATGTTGCGATTTACAAGCCTCCTTGGCGATAGAATAAAATCCCAAGCACGGTACACACTTGAACATCGTCCAAGATTAGTTGGTGGTGATTTAGGTATGTAGGAGAAAGAGGAATTTTATGTTACAGCCTATAGCAATTTACGGTCTAAGCACCTCTTGTTTTTCGGCTTTGCTCATTCGGAAGAAATTATAAAGCGTCTGTGCGGATTTCCGGTTCATAGATTCCACCTGCTCTAATTCCTCCACACTCGCTTCTTTCATCTTCTCCAACGTACCAAATTCTTTCCACAGTGCTTGTCTGCGTTTTGGTCCAATGCCTTCGATATGATCAAGGATGGATTCAAGATTACGTTTACCACGGAGTTTTCTATGATAGGTAATAGCAAAGCGATGGGCTTCGTCACGAATTTGTTGGAGTAGTTGTAGTTCTGGCGTATGGTGAGACAGGATAATACTATCTGATTTACCTTCCACGAATACTTCTTCGATTCGTTTTGCCAAGGAAATAACTGGTACATCCACAACACCTACTTGGCGAATCAATGGCAAAGCAGCATTTAACTGCCCTTTACCACCATCGATAACGATGAGGTCTGGCATAGGCCAATCTGTTTCATTGCCATAACGACGTTCCATGATTTCAGCCATGGATTTAAAGTCATCTGGCTTGCCTTGGGTGGTTTTCAACTTGAAGCGACGATATTCCTTCTTTGCTGGTTTACCACCTTCGAATACAACCATAGATGCCACCGTTTCCGCACCTTGGGTATGGGAAATATCAAAGCATTCCATACGTTCCGGCAAACGAGGTAAATCAAGTACCTCTGCCAAGCGTTTCACAGCACCACCAGTTTTATCGATTTCATGTTGCCACTGACGGCGGCGTTCATTGAGGAAGGTTTGAGCATTTTCATGGGCCATGTTGATCATATCCTTCTTGTAACCACGCTGTGGCACGGATACATCTACATTTTGGCCTTTCATATCAGTAAACCATTCCGTAAATAATTGTTGCTCGGAACTTTCCATAGGCAGCAATAATTCCTTCGGAATGAATGTGGTAGAACCATAGTATTGTTTGATAAATTCCGTCATAATTATTTCAGCTTCATCGCCTTCAGTATTGACGAAATAGTTCTCACGACCTAGCAGACGACCACCACGGATGAAGAGCAATTGAACGCATGCCAAATTACCTTCCATGGCAATGCCAAGCACATCCAGATCACCTCTCTGGGTTACCATACGTTGTTTTTCTTGGATTTTACCGATGCTCGTCAATTGATCACGATATCTGGCAGCCTGTTCAAATTCCAACTGCTCTGCCGCATCTTCCATTTTTTTCTGAATTCTATCTAGCAATGGTGTATGCTTGCCTTCAAATAACTGCACTACCTCATCGATGTAGGTGCGGTATTTTTCAGCTTTCACCAATCCCACACAAGGGGCCTCGCAATAATGCATGTGATACTGTAGACACGGACGGTCCACCTTCATGGAACGGCATGTGCGCAATGGATAATAGAGGCACAGTAATTTCAGCACTTGATGCACCGCCGTTACGTCTGTGAAAGGTCCAAAATATTTGGCGCCATCTCGTTCCATGCGGCGCGTCATGTACACGCGTGGGAAATCCTCCTGCACGGCCACCTTGATGTACGGATAGGTTTTATCATCGCGGAGCATGATATTGTATTTTGGATGATGCTCCTTAATGAGGGTGTTTTCGAGGATGAGTGCCTCCATCTCCGTTTTCGTTTGGATAATTTCCACATCTACGGCGCGGCGCATCATAGCCGTTACCTTCGGCGCCCGATTTGCATCCTGACGAACATAGGAACGCACACGATTCCGCAAATTGATGGCTTTGCCTACATAGATGATTCGATTGTATTTATCATGCCACAGATACACACCGGGTGTCGTTGGCAGATGGCTCACCTTTTCTAATAATTCTTCAGAAACCATGTACGTCCTTTCTTATTTCTTAGCGGCAACTTTCATAAATTTCTTGGTTTGTTCCAACACAGGTTTTAGGAATTTGCCGGTATAGCTTTCTTTCACCTTGCAAATGTCCTCAGGTGTACCTGTGGCCACGATAGTGCCACCGCGGTTACCGCCCTCTGGGCCAAGGTCGATGATGTAATCCGCCGTTTTGATAACGTCTAAATTATGTTCGATAACCACAACTGTATCGCCACCATCCACAAGTTGTTGTAATACGGATAATAGTTTACGAATGTCCTCAGCGTGAAGGCCTGTTGTCGGTTCATCCAAGATATATAGTGTTTTGCCTGTACTGCGACGTGCCAATTCTGTTGCGAGTTTAACACGTTGTGCCTCACCACCAGATAATGTCGTTGCTGGTTGACCTAACCGAATATAGCCAAGGCCTACCTCTTGGAGTGTCACCATTTTACGGTAAATTTTAGGAATAGCGGCGAAGAATTCCACAGCATCATCGACGGTCATATCGAGTACGTCAGCAATGGATTTAGCTTTATATTTTACCTCAAGGGTTTCGCGATTATAGCGATCACCTTTACATACCTCACATGGCACGTATACGTCAGGTAGGAAATGCATTTCGATTTTGATAATACCATCACCACGGCAGGCCTCACAACGGCCACCTTTTACGTTAAAGCTAAAGCGCCCTTGTTTATAGCCACGCATTTTGGCCTCTGGGGTTTGACTGTACAATTCACGAATGGCATCGAATACACCTGTATAGGTGGCCGGATTGGAACGCGGTGTACGACCGATTGGGCTTTGGTCGATATTAATGATTTTATCAATATTCTCTAAGCCTTTGATTTCCTTATGTTCCCCTACGCGATGATAGGAACGATACAATTTATTCGCTAAACCTTTATAGAGAATTTCATTAATCAATGTAGATTTACCAGAGCCACTCACGCCTGTAACGACATTGAATAGACCGATAGGGAATTTCACATTGATGTTTTGCAAGTTATTTTCCTTGGCCCCACGAATTTCGATGCAAGCCTTGCTAGGTTTACGGCGCTCTTCTGGGAGAGCAATAAAGCGTTTCCCACTCAGATATTGTCCAGTAATGGATTCCTCCACCTTCATCACATCTTCTACAGGACCTTGGGCGATGATTTGACCACCGTGTTCACCAGCACCAGGGCCAATGTCCACAAGATAATCAGAGGAGCGCATCGTATCCTCATCATGTTCCACAACGAGCAATGTATTACCTAAATCACGAAGGCCTTTCAATGTTTCGATGAGGCGATCATTATCTCGTTGATGTAAACCGATGGATGGTTCATCAAGAATATATAATACGCCTACAAGACCAGAACCTATTTGGGTAGCCAAACGAATACGTTGGGCCTCCCCACCAGATAATGTACCAGCGCTACGGCTCATGGTTAAGTAATCCAAGCCTACATTGTTCAAGAAGCCAAGACGGGCATTGATTTCCTTCAAAATTTGAGCACCGATGATTTTTTCACGTTTGCTCAATTCTAAACCCGTAAAGAATTCCAATGCTTCTTTAATGTTAAAATCAGTGACTTCATCAATATTTTTACCATCCACCAAGACAGCCAATACTTCTGGTTTCAAACGAGCGCCATGACAAGTCGTACATGGTTTAATGGACATGAATTTTTCAAATTCTTCACGCATCGTATCCGTGCTAGCTTCACTGTGACGGCGTTTTATCATTGGCAAAATGCCCTCGTATTCTGTGAAGAATGTCTTGATTTCACCACGCATGTTTTCGTAGTCAAATTCAACTTTGTCCGTTGTGCCATGCATGATTTTATGTTGCAACGCCTTAGGCAATTCATCGTAGCAATTATCTAACGAGTAGCCATTGGCTTTCAACAAGCCCTCTAATTGACGCATAAACCACGCATTGGGATTGGAACTCAAGGCAAGAACCGCACCGTCGGCAAAGGAAATGGAACCATCTGGAATCACCAATTCCTCATCGACCTCCATGGTGCTACCAATACCTGCACAGGCAGGACAGGCACCAAAGGGGCTATTGAATGAAAACATACGCGGTTCGATTTTAGGAATGGAAATATGACAATCTGAGCAAGCAAAATGTTGGCTGTACATGTGTTCAGGTCCGTCCACCTCTTGCACGACCACAAGGCCCTCCGCCCATTTGCCGGCGGTTTCCATGGAATCGGCGAGACGCGTTTCAATGCCTTCTTTCACCACGAGACGGTCAACGACAATGTCGATGGTATGTTTTATATTTTTCTCTAAATTGATGTCCTCATCCAAGGTGCGCACTTGACCATCCACGCGAGCACGGGCGAAGCCCTCCTTACGCAATTGTTCAAATATGGATTTATGTTCACCTTTTTTGCCCTGAATCATAGGTGCCAAAATGAGGATTTTTGTCCCCTCTGGGAAACTCATTACATCATCCGTCATTTGTTGAATCGTTTGTTGTGTAATGGGTTTACCACAATTTGGACAATGGGCATGACCGATACGTGCAAATAACAAACGCAAATAGTCATAAATTTCTGTTACCGTCCCCACCGTGGAACGAGGGTTACGGCTCGTTGTTTTTTGGTCGATGGATATGGCTGGTGAAAGCCCCTCTATGTAGTCTACATCAGGCTTATCCATTTGCCCCAAAAATTGGCGGGCATAGGCAGATAGAGATTCTACATATCTTCGTTGCCCTTCCGCGTAAATCGTATCAAAGGCGAGTGACGATTTACCGGAACCACTCAAACCAGTGAGGACAATAAATTTGTCCCTTGGTAGAGCGATATCTATATTCTTAAGGTTATGCTGACGCGCCCCTTTAACAATTAATTGGTCCTTCATGTTATACCTTTCATATATGTGTATATGGTAATAACTATAGTAAAAGTAACGTAACTAGTATACAGGATGTATCACAATCTATCAGTAGCTC
>SAAC01000194.1 GCA_009929605.1 Negativicutes bacterium | reverse complement strand
ACACTAGAAATCACAATTTTATCTAGTGTTTTAATCTTTTGAGCAATAATACCCACCTTTTCAATGAGACTATCCATATTTACGGATTCCCCGGATGTAGCTAGTTTATAGAAATAACCTACATCACCACCAGCAGAAAAGGCTTTCTCTCCACCTTTTAACACGATTACCTTCACTGCCGGATCTTCATTAGCCGCATCAAAGGCCCAAATAAGCTCATCTGCCATACTTTCATCAACAGCATTTAAATTTTTAGGATAATTCATCGTGATGGTAGCCACGCCAGCCTTTACTTCATAGATTAATTTTTGTAAATCCATAGGAAACCTCCGCCCTGTAGACTCGAAATATAATTACTACTATTCTCGTTCTATATTCGCTATGAATACTTAAAACTCCTGCCAATTTATGTATATATACCATACCAATTTCTATAAATCTGTAGACATACATACCTTTTCCTCTAACGATCTCGTTCTACTATTTGCCTCAACATTCCCATTGCCTTATCGTGATAATACTTGATATTCTGCCGAGAGCATCCCTCTTCTCGTGCCATATCAGCCATCGTTTTCCCCTTTCCATATAGGTCACAAATAATTCGTCTCTCCTTATTATTCATATTAGCCAACGCCTCCATACACCGATTCAGTTGTTCGTCCTCAACAATACGACTCACTACCTCATCGGCCACATCCTCATCACTAGGAAAATCATCTATGGACTCATCATCCTCACTCTCTTTGTGGTAACTAGTCAATAAACTAGCCTCGTGTTCCCAATTGCGTTTTAATTTCTTGTAGTAATTCCAATGACCAAATTTAATACGACTCTTTACAAACCCCGCAAAAGGAATACCTCCAGATGTATCATACTCTTGAATAGCCTCTAATAATACCATCCACAAGTGCGCTTCCACGTCTTCACGCATGGTGAGCGTATGCGATATGTTAGCATACTTGTGAATCAGTGGCGTATATCGGCGGCATAATTCTGATTTTGCTAATTCTCTGTTGCGATGCCACACTCTTTTTTCATAAGGTGTCAAAGCCCCTACACATACGGCCCGACCATGTAGCATAATCATTTCCTTATCTAGATGCAAAGCAAACTCTTGTTGGCAATACTCCACCAACTCTCCATCACTTAACGAACCTAATACTAATGTATCAAAGCATTCTTTTTCTAAATAGTCCTTGTCTAAACGTACCTTGTCTTGCATAGTTTCTCCTTTGGGAGAAATGCATTTCTCAATGTATTAGCGCTGACTACACTGTAAAAGGAATTTAAATATTTGACAAATCAGTAGATTGATCATTTTAGATGCGTTATTGCCGCACTTTTTACTGTTTTAGCACAGAAAAAGCGTGCAAATCCGCAGAATTTTGAAATGGCCCCCTAATGTTGTATCCCCACAAACTATTTCATC
>SAAC01000193.1 GCA_009929605.1 Negativicutes bacterium | reverse complement strand
ATGGTACAGCTTGCCGGTGCTACCCATTGGTCAAGTAAACTACTATCTGAGGTTGTTGGTTTAGATACAATTGCGTTAGGAAACTACCTTACAACCAATAATTATGCTACCCAATCCTATGTCAATACAAAGGTAGCCGAGTTAGTTGGTACAGCACCTACAACCTTAGATACTCTTAATGAGCTTGCGGCAGCATTAGGAAACGATCCTAACTTTGCCACGTCAATGACTGCCATTATCGGCACAAAGTGGACGCAGGACAATACGAAGATAGCCAATTGGGATAGTGCTTATAATGCTTTACACTCACATGCCAACAAAACAGAGTTAGATGGTATAACAAGCACATTAATTTCCAATTGGAATTTAGCTTTTACGAATAATCACACCCACCCGAATAAAGGTGTAATTGATAGCCTTACACAAGCCAATTTGGATGTGTTAGCTAAATTGAGCATTGTTGACGGAAATCTTAAAGTAGACACAAATCTTTGGTCTACAGGGGAGGTTTCAGCCTACGGAGCAGGAACCGGTTCGGGCGGCGGTGGCGGATTGATATCTTCTGTATTTGGAAGCGCAGGTTTGGGTGGTAGTTATTTAGATAGTGACCTTACAAATACATTCAATGCCTATACGATAAACCTAATAAATAATAACCTTACTTCGGCTTTAGGTCGCATTGGTGCTTTAGAAACAAGTACGCCTAATGTGGCTTGGGGTACTGCTACAAGTCAATATTCGCCCCTTACTATCAATTCTGTTACTCGCAATCTTTCACTTGATGGACATACACATAGTTATTTGCCGTTAAGTGGGGGTGCGATGTCTAATACAAACGTAGTTACGAATTTTAATTCTGACTTATTAGACGGAAAACACGACACATATTTTATGCGCAGAGATGCTTCTTTTCTACAAAATAATGTTGATTATAATAGTTATGTTTATAAAATAGGAGAGGGTATTACAGTCCACCCAATTCATTATCCAAATTATACTGGGCATATTAATCAGCCATTTAATAATTATGGACAAATAATTAATTTTGACAATGGGACACTATTTCCTTTTCGTATTGCTTTCAATTATTCAACACAACAATTATATATACAAGGAGCTGGTTATAAAAATGCAGATTATGATTATTCAACTGGTGGTAGTGGTTGGAAGGCATTAGCTTTTACTGATTCAAATGTTGCATCTGCTACGTATTCACCAAATTCATCCAAATTATACTCTACAGATGAACTATATAAATATAGTGGCATTAGTCCGTATTATGGGTATATAACATATAATAACGGATTAAATGTATGGGATTTTAAAGTAAGCCCAAATATTCCAGAAAATGTAAGGGTATATATGTCTGATAGATTAACCAATACTCGTACTATTTGGGGGCAGTCATTCAATGGCGAAGGAAATGTAAG
>SAAC01000064.1 GCA_009929605.1 Negativicutes bacterium | reverse complement strand
AGAAAGTGGTCCTATTACACCAAAACGTGTAGTGGAAGAAAATCCTTATGACGGATTAGAATCAAACTCTATGTTGTGGCTCGTAGGTGCTTGGGCAGAGCAAGAACGCCCTGAGCTATGGCGTGAACATATTGAGTTTTTGATCTACCAACGTCAATGTGCCATAGATGGTATGACTACAGAACTGGCACATACAGAGAAATACCAAGAATTAGAACGAGAAATCCAAGAATTAAAAACGTATGTATAGGTACAGCCACCTAATCTAAATGGCTTGAATATTGCGTATTAGGCACAACAGATATGGTGGGTTGATGAAAATTAGAAAATTAAATGTGTAGGAGGCCTTATGGCAAGTGTACAAGACATTATCAATAGCATAGAACGGATGGCACCACTACATTTGGCAGAGGATTGGGATAATCCTGGACTTATGGTGGGTGACCGTACGCAAAATGTAACAGGCATTGTGACGTCATTGGATCCAACGGAGGCGGTGGTGGATTTTGCCATTGCTAACGATTGCAATCTAGTGGTAACACATCATCCGTTCATTTTTAAGGGGATGAAACAAATTGATTTGAATTCACCGCAGGGACGTATCATTCGTAAATTGGTGAAACATGATATTGCATTGTACAGTGCCCATACGAATCTTGATATCGCTAATGGTGGACTTAATGATATGTTAGCAGAACGTATTGGTCTCACGAACGTGCGTGGCTTTGTGAAAACTAGATCTGAACGGTATATGAAACTTGTTACATTCGTGCCGGCTACGCATGCGGATGCAGTACGTGCGGCATTAGGTGCGGTGGGTGCCGGACATATCGGAAATTACAGTGACTGTTCCTTTACAACTACTGGCGAAGGTCGATTCAAAGGTGCAGCGGATACGAGTCCATTCCTTGGTGAATCAGGTCAACTAGAGGTGGCTGAGGAACAACGTATTGAAACCATTGTGAGTAAACAACGATTGGGCAAGGCCATTGAAGTACTTCTAGCGGCGCATCCTTATGAGGAGGTGGCCTACGACGTATATGAATTGGCGGGTCCGACGAAGGATTCTTATCTTGGCCGCATCGGTGAATTGCCAGAATCGATGAACCTTGATGAGTTCCGCGACTACTTGCAGGAATGTTTACCCCATGCAATCCTTCGTTTTGGTGGGGTTCCTTGTGAAAGTATCCAAACTGTAGCACTCTGTTCAGGCGGTGGCGCTGACTTCATTGGACAAGCAGTTGCTATGAAAGCCGATGTATACCTTACGGGTGATGTGAAATACCATGATGCCCAACGTGCCAAGGAGGCAGGTATTCTCGTGGCTGATGCGGGGCATTTTGGCACAGAGGAAATTGTAGCTGATGGCCTTGTAGCCTTTTTGCGTGATGAACAAGAAAAATTGCAATGGGGTGACATGAATATCGTGGCCCATCATGAACAAGAAGATTTCTTTTTTATCTAACTTTCTTTGCTTTCATAATACCCACTATGATATACTGAATTGAAGCAAGTATGAAAGACGATTGCGAGTCCATTGGATTCGAGGAAAGTCCGAGCTCCATAGGGCAGGATGCCAGATAACGTCTGGCGAGGGTAACCTTAGGGAAAGTGCCATAGAAAAGAAAACCGCCACGCAAGTGGTAAGGGTGGAAAGGTGAGGTAAGAGCTCACCAGCAGTTCTGGTAACAGGCTGGCTCGGTAAACCCCATCCGGAGCAAGGCCGAATAGGAAAGGGTTGAGGTGGTCCCGCCGACCTTTCGGGTTGTGCCGCTCGAGCGTGCAGGCGACTGTACGCCTAGAAAGATAATCGTCACCGTAGCAATACGGAACAGAACTCGGCTTATTGATTGCTTGCTTCTACATTTAATAATAATTACCTGAGAGATGAGGAGATGTTTATGTCTATCATTGCTATCAATAGCGTAGAGGAGTTTAATACCCAAGTATTAGGATGTGAAGGTTTAGCTATAGTAGATTTCTGGGCAGAATGGTGTACACCTTGTACAGTTATGCGTCCAGAGGTTGAAAAAGTAGCAGAAAATTTAGCTGGTAAAGTAACATTCTTTAGCCTTGATGCGGAAAACAAAGATCTTCGTGAAGTCTTGTTAACACAAGAAATCGAAGGTGTTCCTTCCTTGGTATTCTATAAAGGTGGAAAACAACTTGATCGTTTAGCTGGTTATAAAAAAGCAGACGTACTTGAAAAACTCATCCGCGAAGTAATCAAATAAGATGAAAACGCCCCCATATATAAACTTTCACTCCTGATCGCACGCGCAATGTCCTGAAAGTTCATATATGGGGGCTTTTTTCTGTGTGGGGACCCGCGTGAAATGTTGAAATGTACGGCTATGTATAGTTTTCTGATTATCTATTTGGATTTTTGATAAAAATGATTTGTAACTTTCATAGAAAAAATTGAAATATTATGGATTTTCAATAGTCATTAATATTGAGTAATGATATACTATTATATATACATAGTATTGTATTGTTTCGTGTTCGTGAAATGAATAAGTATTGGATTATACATTTCTACTTCAAAGTTGTTGAGAAGGAGGTTGTGTTCCGTGAAAGATCGATTAAATAGTTTATGGACACTCTTTCAAGAGCGACGTCTAAGCCGACGCACGTTTATGAAATCCTGTGTGGCCCTAACTGCTGTATTGGGTTTGCCACCAACTATGTTAGACTCAGTAGTTAAAGCTGCTGAAACAAAAGAATTGCCTACGGTAATTTGGTTGCATGGACATGAATGTACAGGATGTGATGAATCTTTCATTCGTTCATCTTCACCATTTGCATCTGACGTGATTTTAAACATGATTGCTCTTGAGTATGATGATACTTTGGCAGCAGCGGGAGGCGCTCCACTAGAGGAACATTTGCACAACATTATCCAAAATAAGAGCGGTAAATATATTTTGGCTGTAGAAGGTGGTGTACCACTTGAGGAAAACGGTATTTATTGTACTGTAGGTGGTCGTCCATTTGTTGAAGTATTGAAGGAATGTGCTAAAGGTGCCGTAGCGATTATTGAATACGGTTCTTGTGCAGCTTGGGGCGGTATTCAAGCAGCTAAACCTAATCCAACAAATACTGTATCTGTATCGTCTATTGTATCGGGTAAACCAATTATTAAGGTATCAGGTTGTCCGCCTATTCCTGAAGTTATGACAGGCGTTATTATGCATTATGCATTGTTCGGTCAAATTCCACCATTGGATAATCAAGGCCGTCCAAAACAATTTTATGGTAATCGTATCCATGATACTTGCTATCGCCGTCCATTCTTTGATTCTGGTTTATTCGTAGAAGAATTCGATGATGCTGGGTCCAAAGCTGGCTGGTGCTTGTACAAGGTAGGTTGTCGTGGACCACAAACGTATAACTCTTGTGGTAATTTACGTTGGTGGAATGGTTTGTCCTATCCAATTCAATCTGGTCATGGTTGTATTGGTTGCTCTGAAAAAGGATTCTGGGATAATGATGTATTCTACAAACGTATACCAGATATTCCAATGGCTAACACTATAACAACAGCTGATACAGTAGGTACCGTAGCAGCGTTCTCAGCAACTGGTGCAGTAATAGCTCATGGAGCCCTTACACTAGCTAAAAATAAATATGACGATATTAAAGAAGAAAAACGTCTCAAAGAAGCTGGTTTATGGGATGAAGAGAAACATAACAATAACGGAGGAGGGCACTAATGAAACGTGTTGTAGTAGATCCTATCTCTCGTATAGAAGGTCATTTACGAGTAGAAATCAAAGTTGACGAAGCAACTGGTAAAGTTGAAGACGCCTTATCCAGTGGTACTGCGTGGCGTGGTATTGAATTAGTTGCTAAAAATCGTGACCCTCGCGATTTATGGGCATTTGTACAACGTATTTGCGGTGTTTGTACAAGTACACATGCATTGGCATCCTTGCGTGCCGTAGAAGATGCGTTGGGTATTAAAATTCCTAAAAATGCCAATGCTATTCGGAACATTATGCATAGCTGTTTAGATGTACATGATCATATTGTTCACTTCTATCATTTACATGCCCTTGACTGGGTAAGCCCTGTAGCAGCATTAGCTGCAGACCCAGCTAAAACAGCACAATTGCAAAATGATATTTTGAATACCTATAATGTGTCAGGATTAGCTCCAGCAGATTTGGAATCTTCATCCTCTGCATATCCAAAAGAATTTCCTAAGGCGACTACTGCGTATTTTGGAGCAGTACAAGCGAAAATCAAAAAAATCGTTGATTCTGGTCAATTAGGCATTTTCTCTGCTCAATGGTGGGATCATCCTGATTACAATATTTTACCTCCAGAAGTACATTTAATGGGCGTGGCTCATTATTTGAATATTCTAGATCGTCAACGTGATATCGTGATTCCTCATGTTATCTTTGGTGGTAAAAATCCTCATCCACATTATATTGTAGGTGGTATGCCATGTGCGATTTCTATGGATGATATGAATGCGCCAATTAATACAGCTCGTTTAGCAGCAGTAGATCAATCCATTTCTCTAACAAAAGATTTGGTGAATTATTTCTACTTGCCAGATATTTTGGCTATCGGCAAAATTTATGTACAAGCTGGTAAGGTTGATGGTGGCGGTTTATCCAAAAAACGTGCCTTGTCCTATGGGGATTATCCAGATGAACCATATACTGGTATTGCTGATGGCGATTACCATCGTAAAAATATCGTTCGCTCTAATGGTGTTGTTGAAAACTTTGCATTAGGCGTAGATAAAGCTACTTTCATCAATTTAGAAGGTAAGGATTTCATGGATCCTCAATACCTCAGTGAAGAAGTAGATCATTCCTGGTTTGAATATCCAAATGGTACAAAAACATTACATCCTATCGATGGTGTGACAGACCCTAAATTTACGGGTCCTAAAACCGGTACAAAAGAAAAATGGGAATTCCTTGATGAAGATAATAAATATTCTTGGATTAAATCCCCAACTTTCAAAGGCAAAGCTTGTGAAGTGGGTCCATTAGCAAAATATATTGTTGTGTATACGAAGGTTAAACAAGGTATTTTGAAAGACCCAACTTGGGCAGAGCAAATGATTGTTCGCCAAATTGATACAGTGAGCCAAGTGCTTGGCGTACCAGCTCATGTTTGGATGACATCTACATTAGGTCGTACAGCATGTCGTGCTCTTGATGCACAAGTAGCAGCTACTATTAGCCAATATTTCTACAATCAACTTGTGGCTAATATTAAGGCCGGTGATGTGGCTGTGGCGGATACAACTAATTTTGACCCTAATACATGGGCCCCTGAAAGTAAAGGTGTAGGTTTAGTGGATGCTCCACGTGGTGGTCTAGGTCACTGGATTCACATTAAAGACGGCCGCTCTGCAAACTATCAATGTATCGTTCCATCTACATGGAATGCATGCCCTAAAACGACAGCCGGTGAACATGGTGCGTATGAAGATAGCATGATTGATACAAAGGTTAAGATTGCTGATAAACCTTTGGAAATCTTAAAGGCTATTCATTCCTTTGACCCATGCCTTGCATGTGCGACACATTTGTACAATAAAAAAGGTGAAAAAATCGTCTCTGTGAATACAGATGCATTGTGTAAATAAGGAGACGGAGCTATGTTAATACATACTGATAAAAAGGCGTATGTCGTATTTAGTTTATGGCTACGCATATTCCACTGGACCATGGTGCTCAGTGTAACAGCTCTATTTTGGACAGGATTGTACATCGGTGATCCAGGATTCTCTGCATTAACGGGTCATGTAGAACCTACCTATGCAGTTGATGCATGGTTTTCTATGGAAACAATTCGACGCATACATTTTATTGCTGGGTTTATCTTGGCATTCTCCTTTATTTTCCGTATCGCTGGTGCTATTTACAATCGTGGTGATAGATTATTGCCTAGATTCAATCAAAAACGCTATTGGTATGGTTTGCGAGAAACTACGCTTCACTATTTGATGATTCCACAGAAACATGAACATCATTGGTTGCGTAACTCCTTGGCACGTACAGCCTATGCAGCAGTCTACCTTTTGTTTATTGCTGAAATCACTACAGGCTTTGCTATGTATGCGATGGTAACACCAAATAGTTGGATGGCTGTTTTATTTTCTCCAGTTATTGCCTTATTGGGTGGTGAATATAATGTTCATATTGTTCACCATTACATCGCTTGGTGCTTCTTGTTCTTTACAATTGTTCATGTATACATGTCTTTCCGTGAAGATGTAATGGAAGAATCTGGTGAAGTATCATCTATGGTTTCTGGTATGAAATATTATGCACACGATCCTATCGATATCGAAGATTTGAATGCGAAACGTCATCGTGGCGAACGTGTGGTTGTTCCAACTGGCACTACATATCGTCCAAGTAATCCAGATGATCCAAAGGAAAAGGAATTACTAAATGATTAATACGGACTCTATACAATTAGGTGGGGTCAATATCAGCGCGGGCTCAGAGGGTCCGCGCATTGATATTACTAGACTCTATGATGATGGTGACAATAGTATCGTTCTACTAGGCGTTGGGAATGTACTCCTCACAGATGAGGGCCTTGGGGTTCATGTGATTAATGATCTTCGTGAAAGCTATAATTTCGCGCCACCTATCAATATTGTAGATGGAGGCACTATGGGAATGGAATTATTGTCCTATATGAGGGGCATGAAAAAATTATTACTCATCGATGCCATCAATGGTGGAGATAAGCCAGGAACGATTTATGAGTTTCCTCATCAAGAATTAGAAACATATTTTACAGAACATATTTCCGTACACGAGGTAGGGATGCAAGATATATTACGCATTCGCGCACTCCAAGAAGACCCACTAGAGGATGCTGTAGTGGTTGGAGTAGAACCTGAATCCTTGGAGATTGGGTTTGAACCGAGTCCAGTAGTACGAGCAGCGCTACCAGAGGTTAAAAAACGTGTATTGAAAGTATTACAATCATGGAATGTGGAGGTGAGTCCTAAATGATTGAAGATTATAGTAATGTTCGTGCTGTATTGGCAGAATTAAAAGGGGCTCTAAAAACGCTCCGCACCACAGGTGAAGGTTATACCATCTATGTGGAAAAAACAGGCCTTTCTGAAGAAGAGCAAGTTGAAGTTCTACAGACCTTGGGTAAAGGTACTGTGACTATTGATTTTCGTGAAACAGACCAACCAGTGACTTGGCAAGAAAGCCAGTTTCCAGGCATATGGGTGGGGACATTTAAGAATGCGCGCAATGACGGAATTTTGCATACCATTGAAGTCGCCTATTATCCTGAACTAGCGAAGACCTATGATGAAGATATGATTCAAGCTGAAGACGATTTGCAATCTTGGATTGAGGCATCTCAACTATAATTGAATATAATGTAACAGCCCTATACACGTATACTCGTCTCGGCTAGACATAAAGTCTAAGCTCGTCTCGCATACGTGCATAGGGCTGTTGTACTGCTATAAATTTCAGGTAACACACTTGTCTAAAGGAGTATACTAAAAACAAGGAGTGATTTATATGGTTAAAGTATATGAACCTGAATTCAAG
>SAAC01000063.1 GCA_009929605.1 Negativicutes bacterium | reverse complement strand
GTTATTACAGCCGCTATTTTCACGTATAATCTTGTGGTTCACACAAAAGCAATGGAAACAATCAAAACTATGTTGTCTTCCGTTACATCTGATATGCGTGTACTTGCATTATTACTTGCATGGGGCTTTGGCGCTTTCATGGAAGGTATGGCTGGCTTCGGTACTGCCGTTGCTATTCCTGCCGCTATGATGGTTGCTGTAGGTTTTAATCCATTGAAATCCATTATTGCTTGTTTGGTAGCAAACTCCGTTCCTACAACATTCGGTTCCATTGCGATTCCAACAACAACATTGGCTTCCTTAACAGGTCTTAACCCAGTTCATCTTGGCACTTATATTTCCGTGCAATTATTCATTCTTAACATTATCGCACCATTCTTCGTAGTTGCTATCATCGGTGGTGGCTTCAAAGCTCTAAAAGGTGTATTCTTGACTACATTATTAGCTGGTCTTGCATTAGCAGTTCCTGAGCTTGTTATTAATGCAGCAGTTGGCCCTGAATTATCTGTAATGGGATCTTCCCTTATCATCATGGGTGTAATCATCGCTTGTGCAAAAGCAATGCCTCCTAAAGATCCAGAATACCAAGTTGAAGCAACTAGTGCTCCTGCTGTATCTTCTAATGAAGGTCTAGTAGCAGCTATGCCATTCATCTTGATTGTAATCTTGTTATTGGCTACTTCCAAATTGGTTCCAGCTATCAATGGACCTTTGGCTGCTATTAAAACAGCAGTGCCAATTTACCAAGGCGCCGGTGCAAAACCTTACACATTTGTATGGATTGCCACACCTGGTATCATGATTTTCATCGCCGCTTTCATCGGTGGTTTCATCCAAAAAGCTGGTTTTGGCGAAATGTTAAAAGTATTAACTACTACAGTTAAAAACTTGAAATTCACTTATGTGACTATTATCTCCGTTGTTATGACAGCAAAATTAATGACATACTCTGGTATGACTAATGAAATCGCCACTACATTAGTTAGTGCAACTGGTAACATGTACCCTGCATTCGCTCCATTAATTGGTGCGTTGGGCGCGTTCCTTACTGGTTCTGGTACAAATGCAAACGTATTGTTTGGACCTCTTCAAATCGATGCGGCAAAAGCGATGGCTCCAGACTATGCAGCACTTCCACTTTGGCTAGCAGCTATGAACTCCGGTTCTGCTGGTACAGGCAAAATGTTCTCCCCTCAAAGTATCGCTATCGCCATCGGTGCCGTAGCACCTGCTTTGGAAGCATACATTGAAGCGAACAAATCTAAAATCGACGACAGCAAAGCTAAAGAATTACGTGATAGCATCGCTGCTAACGTAATCATGACAACTGTATTGAAATACTTCATTATCTTCATCGTAGCTAATGGTATTATTTCCTACTTCGGTCATAACTTCATCTCAGCTATTGAACAAATATTGTTAAAATAATCGAGATTATGTTCATCCCGATTATCTAATTGTACAATTCAATAGAATGACTAAGGTCCTAACTTTCCCCCATGAAAGTTAGGACCTTTTTGTGCTACAATAAACGTACCATTATTTCTAGTACTATCATGATTGTTTGCTCGCTAGCACCACGCTGACAGCCTCGCAACAATAAAGATAGTGCTATTTTCGGAGGATTCATGAAAGAAGAATTACAAACAAAAGTACCATTTTCAATGATCATATTTTTAGGTTTACTCACTGCTATCACACCATTAGCAACAGACTTATATTTGCCAGCATTACCAATTATGCCTAGCGAATTAAACACTAGTGCCTCAAATATTCAAATGACCATTGGCATCATGACCATCGGTCTAGCTATCGGCAACCTTATTGGCGGTCCTATTAGCGATATGTTTGGCCGCAAAATGCCTCTCATCCTCGGCAATCTATTATGTGTAGCCTCCAGTATTCTATGTGCGATAGCCCCTAGTGTAGAACTATTACTAATAGGTCGCTTCCTACAAGGCCTCACAGGTGCGTTTAGCGTTGTTATCTCCAAGGCTATCGCCAGAGATTATGCCAAAGGTCCAGCACTAATCAAATTATTTGCCACCCTCATGATGGTCAACGGCCTCGCCCCTGTCATTGCACCACTCATTGGTGGTCAACTACTATTATTCACAACTTGGCGAGTTATATTTGTTATCCTCGCCATATTCTCTACCATCTTGATGATTTGGTCTATGATTTATAAGGAAACATTGCCCCCAGAGAATCGCATTGACGGCGGACTCACTACTTCTTTTAAAGTATATGCTCAATTACTTCGCGATCCCGCATTTTTAGGACAAAGTCTAATCCAATTCTTTGCCTTTGGGGCCTTCTTCGCTTACATCACAGGTTCGTCCTTTGTATATCAAAATATTTACGGCCTTAACGCCCAACAATTCAGCTACATGTTTGGCATCAATAGTTGCGGGATTATTGCTGCCGGTGCCATTAGCGGGCGTCTCAGCAATGTCATCACAGATAGTCAATTACTACGGTTTAGCTTGTTCCAACTCGGTATTGGTAGTATTCTATTTTTACTGGCTATGCTCTTAAAGTTCCCACTCATACCTACGGCTATTATTTTGTTCTTCACCGTATGCACGGTAGCACTCTTCGGTTCTGCGAGCTTTGCCATAGCTATGCAAAAATACGGGAAAATGGCAGGCAGTGCCTCTGCCGTCCTCGGTTGTTTCTCCAACGTTTGTGCCGGCATCGTGGCCCCACTCGTTGGCATTGGTGGTAGTTACACCGGGGTGCCAATGGGTATTGTTATGGTTTTATGTTCTGCATTAGCATTACTTTGTTACTATTTACTAGTCGTAGAAAAATCAAATATACATTAATACTAAAACCAAAAACCATGGTATACCTCAAAGTTGATTCATCTTATATGAATCAACTTTGAGATATACCATGGTTTTTATATTGCATATACTAAGAATACCTATTTCTAGCAATACGATACTTACTCAAACATAGTAGACAGTAATAACTTCAGTCGATTTGCTTGATTGACCGCACTAGCGCCTGAGTCATAGTCGATGGCGGCGATGCGCACACCTGGATAGGCCTCGGACAAGGTACGAACCATACCTTTACCACTGACATGGTTTGGCAAGCAACCGAACGGTTGTAGACAAACGACTTGTTTAGCGCCTTTTTCGATGAGGTCAATCATATCGCCAGTAAGGAACCAGCCTTCACCGCATTGGTTACCGAGGTCGATATATTGAGCCGCCTCTTTGGCCACTTGTGTCATCCGTTGTAATGGATCAAAGTGTTTGCTCGCAGCCACAGCTTTGGCATATGGTCTACGGTATAGCTCAAGAGCCTCACGGGCGAGGGAACCAAAGAATCCAGATAACCACGTACCATCTAAATGTTTAGCACGGTAAGTACTATCCATTGCGCAGTACAAGAAGAAATCAAGGAGACCGGAGGTGACGACTTCGCCACCTTCTTTTTCGATGAGTTCGTTGATATGGTTATTAGCGCTTGGATGGAATTTAACGTAAATTTCACCGACAACGCCGACACGAGGTTTTTGCGTGTCTTTCACCATCGGTAACGTATCGAAATCGTGGATGATTTCCTTGAGATAGTTGCCATATTGGCGAAGGCTCGCCTTGGTAATATTGGCGCGCAGTTTTTGAACCCATTTGTCACATAGCTCATTGGCCGCACCCGCCACTTGTTCGTAAGGGCGTGTAGCCAATACGCATTGCATCAACGCGTCGCCATACACAACGGCTTGGATCATGCGATGCAAGAAGGATTTGGACAAGCGGAAGCCTGGTTGACGTTCCATATCGCTGGCATTCAAAGATAGAATTGGCACCTGTTTGATGCCCGCATCGATAAGGGCCTTGCGCAAGTAGCCGATATAGTTTGTAGCACGGCAACCGCCACCCGTTTGAGAAATGATGACCGCCGTTTTATTCACATCGTATTTGCCGGACAATAGGGCCGACATCAACTGCCCCACCACGATGATGGCCGGATAGCACGCATCATTGTTGATATATTTCAAACCCGTCTCGATATCTTCACGAGTTGGGGCTGGCAACATTTCAAAATCATAGCCTTCATGACGAAGCACTGGTTCTAACAAACTAAAATGCAATGGTGACATTTGGGGCACCAAGATTTTATAATCCTTCGCCATTTCGTCCGTAAACACCGCACGATCATAACTGTATTCAGGAACCGCAGGCACGTCCTCCATCGGAATGATTGGCGCCTCTGGATTGTGATGTTGCCTTAAACTACGTTCCATCACGGATTGTAATGAACGCAAACGAATCGTCACAGCCCCGAGATTTGTACCTTCGTCAATTTTGAGGACTGTATGGATTTTATGTTTTGCGGACAAAATATCCTTCACTTGGTCCGCTACGATGGAATCAAGACCGCAACCAAAGGAGTTGAGTTCTACGATTTCAAAACCTTCTGTACGACTCACGAATTCCGCAGCACGATACAAACGGCTGTGATAGGTCCATTGGTCAACAACACGCAATTGTGTCACTGCTTGGCCCAACGGCGCCACCCCATCCTCTGTGAGAATGGCCATACCCAAGGAATTGATGAGCTCTGGAATGCCGTGATTGATACCAGAATCAAGATGATACGGACGACCAGATAGCACGATAGTCGGCACCTGTTCCGCCACGAGGCGAGACACGGTCTTCTTTGTCATCTCTTGATAATCATGTTTCCATGTATCCTGTTCCGCCCATGCGGCATCAACGGCGCTGGCGATATCCTTTTTATTCACATCCATGAAAACAAGGGCTTTCACCAATGCAGGAATCAAGGATTTTTTATCCGCTAGTGGAAGGAATGGGGATTCAAACGGAATGTCCTGTAGCACGTCTTGCATATTATTTTTGATGAGTTCCGGATAGGAAATCACCATCGGACAATGGTAATTATTGTCCTTGCTATATTCCTTCGGCCCATGTTGAATGCATGGATACCAAATGAAATCAACCTGGCTGTTTGCAAGCTCACGAATGTGACCATGAACGGCCTTCGCTGGATAGCACGCCGTGTCGGATGGAATCGTATCAAGGGCACTGTTGTATTGATCCTTCGTCGTTGCCGATGAAAGCACCACCTCACAGCCGAGGTTATTAAAGAATGTGAACCAGAACGGGAAATCCTCGTACATATTGAGGACACGAGGGATACCAACGCGAAGTTTTCCCTCGAATTCTGGGATATTTTTCTTAAGATAGTAATCGAAAATGCGGCGCAATTTGATGTCCACAAGATTTGGCACCGTCTTATGCTTCTCTTGAATCATATCGCCGGCGCCACGATCACAACGATTTCCTGTTACATATTTACGGCCGTCAGAGAAGGCATTGATGGTGAGCATACAGTTGTTGCTACACAACCCACAATTGCGCATCGTCGTAGATACGTGGAGCTGTTGGAGTGCCTCTAAATCCACAAGGCCACTTCTGATAATGCCATCATATGGCACACCATCGGGAGTCATACCGCCATTAGTTGCTGCACTAGAATTTGTCGCATCTACTGTAACGCCGTAGGATTCTGCTAATTCCTCAGCATGTTCCGCTGCCAAAAGAGCCATCCCATAAGCCCCCATAAGGCCAGCCGTATCAGGGCGGATAACCTCTACGCCAAGTAACTGTTCAAAGGCACGAAGTACAGATTCATTATAAAATGTACCACCTTGTACGACGATATGGTCTCCTAGTTCTTTCGGGTCTTTCACCTTGAGCACCTTGTATAAGGCATTTTTAATGACCGAATAGGCAAGGCCCGCCGCGATATCAGGCACTGTAGCACCTTCTTTTTGGGCTTGTTTTACCTTGGAATTCATAAATACGGTACAACGAGATCCGAGGTCGATAGGTAATGGCGCACGAAGACCTTCCTTCGCAAATTCCGCAATGGGCAACCCAAGGGATGTGGCAAAGGTATCTAAAAAGGAGCCACAACCAGAGGAGCAGGCCTCGTTCAACACGATGTCCTCAATATAGCCATCGCGCACCTTACAGCATTTCATATCTTGACCGCCAATGTCCAAAATGAAACTAACATCCGGACAGAAGAATCGAGCTGCACGATAATGGGCCATCGTTTCCACTTCGCCTAAATCGATGCCAAGGGCACGTTTCAAGAATGCTTCACCATAGCCAGTCACACCAGATTGGGCGATATATGCTGCATTTGGCAAAGCCTTATAAATTTGAGCGATAATCTCTTGGGATTTTTCTAGTGGTTTACCATGGTTTGGACCATAATGAGAGAAAATAATTTCTTTATTAGCGTTAATTAATACTACCTTGAGTGTAGTAGAACCCGCATCAATGCCAAGGTAGCAAGGGCCTACCGCATCCTCCATCTTACCTTTTGGAGTGACGGCTTTATTATGACGAGCACGGAACAATTCCAAATCAAAGTCCGTTTTGAACAATGGTTCTACTCGATCGGTAGCCTCCATAGGCATGCCAATTAAACCACCGATTTGTTCTGTTAGTTCTCCCACAGTGATATGACGGCAATCTTCTTTCATCAATGCCGCCCCCAGAGCGATAAAAAGTTCTCCATTTCCCGGAATGATGGCATGAGTCTCATCGATTTTCAATGTATCGATAAAGCATTGGCGCAATTCTGGTAGAAATGTCAACGGACCACCCAAAAATGCCACATAGCCTTCGATTTTATGACCACATGCCAACCCTGCTATCGTCTGATTTACAATAGCCTGGAATACGGATTTGCCGATGTTTTCGTGAGATGCCCCTTGGTTCAATAACGCTTGTACGTCTGTTTTCGCAAACACGCCACAACGGGCCGCGATGGGATACAAAGTATCCGCATGAGATGCTAATTCATTGAGGCCACTCGCATCAGTTTGAAGTAATGTCGCCATTTGGTCAATAAATGCACCAGTACCACCAGCACAACTACCATTCATACGATGCTCTGCGGTTTGACCAAGATAGGTAACCTTTGCATCCTCTCCGCCGAGTTCGATGATCACATCCGTTTGAGGGTATAGATTTTTAATGGCTCTCGTTTCAGCGATAACTTCCTGCACGAAGGGAATATTTATTTTATCAGCCATAGCCATGCCACCAGAGCCAGTAATCGCCACATGAACTGGACATTCTTCGTAGCCCTCTTGTGCTTCTTTCAACAAGGTATGAACGGTGTCGAGAATATTAGCATAGTGGCGTATGTATTTTTTATAAATGAACTGCTCCTGTTCATCAATTAACACAACCTTAACGGTTGTGGACCCCACATCGATCCCCATTCTTAATAGGCCTTGCATAGTTACCCCTCTAATCAAACGCATTTAACGGTGAAAGTTCCGAAATACATATATTTTCCTCTATAAATATGTATAGAACACTGTAGTAATAATCATCATTTTACCACTTTTATATATATTCTGCTATGCATGACAGTATATATATTAAAATACAATTTATGCACAAAATTCCTAATAAATTAAGGATATAAAAAATTCGTAAATTGTAGAATGAAATTGAACACTAAAACTAAATAAAAAGATCCATAGGATTGCATCAATGGTAAAATTAAGTTACGACACAAAATTAACCGG
>SAAC01000192.1 GCA_009929605.1 Negativicutes bacterium | reverse complement strand
ATATCAGGCAGACGAAATTTATATTGGAGCGTCTTCCGAAACCACACCTACAAGTCCAGATAATACAAACCCCACGGACCCTACTGACCCAACAGATCCAACCGACCCTACAGATCCTACAGATCCAGTAGATCCTGGAACAAGTGAGTACATACCAGGAAATTACAGCTCGCCTGTACCAAGCCAATGTACCGATGTAATGATTCAAGCATTCTATTGGGATTCTTATCTATCAACAGCCAAATATGGTACTACAAAATGGAATGCGCTCAATCAACAAGCGAGTGAATTAGCTGGTTATTTTGATTTAGTATGGCTAGCTCCATCTGCCAAATCAAGTGGCGGTACAGGTTATCATCCAAGTCAATGGTGTAATCAAACAAGCGCACATGGTTCATTATCCGAGCTACAATCGCTCATTAAAAATTTACATGCTGGAGGTTCCAAAGTTCTTGCCGATATTGTTGTTAACCATAAAGATAATAAAAGTACTTGGTGTGACTTTTGGGCTGAAGATTTCGGCACGTTGGGAACATTTGAACTTACGGCGAGCCACATATGCAAAGACGATGAAGTAAATACAAGTTCATCGGGTAGTTGTAAAGGCACGGCTACTGGCGCTAACGACACCGGTGAAAAATACGCTGCAGCACGCGATTTAGATCACACCAACAAATACGTTCAAGATGCGGTAAAAGCCTATTTAAAATGGCTCAAATATGAGATGAAATACGATGGTTGGCGTTTCGACGTTGCCAAAGGATTTAGCGCTAGTTATTTTGGCGACTACGCTGCTGACGCACAAAGTTATTTCTCTGTTGGTGAATATTTAGATGGTAACTACGACCTGCTCAATGGCTGGGTTAATGGAACTGGCAATAGATCAACGGCTTTCGATTTTTCATTAAAATTTAACGGATTAAATAACGGACTAGCTAAAGGCGATTTAACTAAATTGGTTTGGAATGGCCAGCCAGCTGGTATGATTCATAGCGATTTACGTAAATTTGCCGTCACCTTAGTAGATAATCACGATACATTTGAACGTAGCAATGGTAACGATTTTGCGGGGATCGACAGCAAAGATTTAATCCTACAAGCTAACGCTTTTCTATTAAGTTCACCAGGCGTTCCTTGTATATTCTATCCACATTGGGCACGCTATAAATCAGACATCCAAAAAATGATTTTAGCGCGTAAAGCGGTAGGAGTTCATAGCCAAAGTGCCGTTACGGTGAACGATACTGGTGCTGATAAATATGTGGCAACAGCCACGGGAACCAATGGAACCTTAATGGTAAAAATAGGTGCGGGCAGCGGTAGCAGCACTACTCCATCGGGATATACAAAAGCAGCGAGTGGAACCAATTGGGCGATGTACATCCAAACGACTACCGACCCAACTCCAAAACTAATTGTGGCACCAGCAGGTGGTAAATATACCGAT
>SAAC01000191.1 GCA_009929605.1 Negativicutes bacterium | reverse complement strand
TGTATATCAGAGTGCAAGCTCGGGTCATAACATTACGTTGGATAACACAATCGCCTATAAATTCAACGTAGCCGATTTGCACCAATTTGATGTTGTAGTTGGTCAGTCAGTTGAAAAATGGGGTATGGGATCAAATATTGATGCAAGTGGTAATAATTCCATTTTTGAAGGGTCCTTTGACCATGCATGGGTTGATAACACCAAACCAACTGTATTGTCTCAACGTGGTGCCGGTGGTTCTCCATGGGGCGAAGGCGCTTTAGCCTCCTTCTTCGGCCGTGCCAACTACAACTACAAAGAAACCTACATGGCTTCTTTGACAATGCGTGCCGACGGATCTTCTAACTTTGCAAAGGGAAAACGTTGGGGATACTTTCCTTCAGCTTCTGCCGGTTGGGTGATGACCAACGAAGGCTTTATGGAAGATACGAAGAGCTGGATGGATTTCATGAAACTTCGTGCAAGTTGGGGCCAGAATGGTAACGCTGCTATCGATAATTTCCAATACCAGACTACGTTTGCTTTTGATGAGAGCAATGGTTATTATTTTGATTCAGGAAAACTTACTCAGACCGTAGGAGGTTATGCAGACATTCTTGCTAATCCGGATGTAACCTGGGAAACTTCGGAGCAGCTTAACTTTGGTTTTGACTCACGTTTCCTTAATTCTCGACTAGGTTTGACCTTCGACTGGTATGTGAAAACTACTAAGGACTGGCTCGTTAGAGCACCTATCTCAGGTGTTTGGGGACTAAATCCTCCATTTGTTAATGGTGGTGATATTGAAAACCGTGGTTTTGAGATTGCCTTGAACTGGAATGACAAAGTGGGTGACTTTAATTACGGTGCAACAGTAAACTTTGCCCACAATAAGAATGAGGTAACTCGTATCGCCAATGCCGAAGGTATTATTCACGGTGATGCCAATGTACTAAGTCAAGGTACAACCGAAATGTATCGTGCACAGGAAGGCTATCCAATCGGATACTTCTATGGATACAAAACAGCAGGTGTGTTCCAGAACTGGAGTCAGGTGGATGGTACTGCTGCCAAATATGCCGGAGCTCAGCCGGGTGATTTGATTTTTGTTGATACGGATAATGATGGAAAAATCACTGAAGGAGACCGTACGCAGATTGGTAATCCGCATCCGGACTTTACCATGGGTCTGAACCTTAATTTCTCTTACAAAGGTTTTGATTTGAACATTACTGGAGCAGGTGCATTTGGCCAGCAGATTGCTAAATCGTATCGTTCCTTTGCGGATTCTCCCTTACAAAATTATACGACAGATATTTTTGGTCGCTGGACTGGTGAAGGTACATCCAATAAATTGCCTCGTCTGACTTCAGGTAGCCATACAAACTGGCAGAATATTTCTGATATATATATTGAAGATGGTGATTATCTGAAAATTCAGAACCTTACAATTGGCTACGACTTTAAGAAG
>SAAC01000190.1 GCA_009929605.1 Negativicutes bacterium | reverse complement strand
CGGGTAGGCAGTTCGCTCCAAGCTGGACTGTATGCACGAACCCCCCGTTCAGTCCGACTGCTGCGCCTTATCCGGTAACTATCGTCTTGAGTCCAACCCAGAAAGACACGACTTATCGCCACTGGCAGCAGCCACTGGTAACTGATTTAGAGGAGTTAGTCTTGAAGTTATGCGCCAGTTAAGGCTAAACTAAACGAACAGTTTTGGTGACTGTGCTCCTCTAACTAGCCAGTTACCTAGGTTCAACGAGCGCCAACTCTTAGAACCTTCGAAAAAACCGCCCTGCAAGGCGGTTTTTTCTTATTAGCAGGGAAGAGATTACGATGACTTGCTGAAGATCTCAAGAAAATCATTCATCACCGATATCGAGGAGTGATAAGATTGGTTAACTTTATATTATTCATTATATTATTCACATACACATGTATTTTTTGTTTCACCCCCCCGAGGAGACAATATAAATCAATATCTCTAATTCCTCAAAAAATAAAAGCACCATTAAATAGGTATCGTTTATACATATATTCATCTGGTGCAATACGACAATCACTAATGTTAATTGTTATATTATCCCTCTATTATACAATTACAGAACCATTTAAATCAGAATTAATTAAAAACTTATCCTATTCATTAATCGCAACTTTTATTTTTGACACCGGCTTAAACTTCAGCAAAGAAAATATAACAAAAAGTATAGTATCCAGGAAATGGCACAATTCTTTATACTTTGCATTTGAAAGATTAAGAGCAATACATGAAATATTCACAGCACAAAACAAACTAGAGATCACAAAAGAACTAGCCAGCGACATGGCGTCATCCATACTAATGGAAAATGGAGCTGTTATATCTAAAAAACACATAAAAACAATGTGGAACCCTTCTTCAGGAGAACCACTTACGTATCAAGACATAGTAATAAAAGAAGGGGATAACTTATACTTTGCGTCTATGATGTTCATCAGAGATGATTATGAATTCCTACACAGTATTTATTTTGATGAAAATATATTTCTCTCCTTCCCTCAACTACTAAAACCAGCCCAAAGATGTTACCGATCACTAGCAATGATACAGCATAATATAAACAGCAAACAAAAATTTAACGTCACAAAAAAATCATTAGAAAGAGATCTAATTAATTATTTAGAACTGAGATCTACATTATTAATGAAAATGGAAGATGTTCTTGGCCACTATGAACAAAGAGCACCACAATAATATCAATGTCACTTTCATCTTTAAATTTAAAAAAGGCTGACCTGCTCCCCGTTGATTAGTACACCCCGATGTTAGTAATGTCTTCATAAGCCACATGAGGACATCCCCATGAAGAAGCGTTTTTCCGATGAACAGATCATCAGTATTCTCCGCGAAGCCGAAGCTGGGGTACCCGCCCGTGAACTCTGCCGCAAGCATGCCATTTCCGATGCCACGTTTTACATCTGG
>SAAC01000062.1 GCA_009929605.1 Negativicutes bacterium | reverse complement strand
GCTAAAGAAGAAGATATTCCATTCCTCGCAGAATCTGCTTTCAATGATGCTTGTACACCAGGTAATCCTCGTGACTGCACATTAGAAGAAATTGCGGACATCTATAAGAGCATGTTCCGATAGAATCCCATAGGAATACAATAAGAGTTATAACGAAGCAAGAATGTATGCTTTGTTATAACTCTTATTTATTATGTTGAAAGTTGATATATTACCTTGACGGACAGGCATTTGCACCGTAATATTATATTTAGATAAATATGCACGATATAATCACCTCATGAGGGTAATTGGATACTGCAACATGACTAGTGCATTTACTAAAGGCCTATGAGGTTGGGCCCTAGGAATTGAAAGTATCAGTGTATTTAAGGGAGGCATGTGCCATGAGTAACGAATTAAAGCCATTACATTTTGACCAAGATTATACAATGGAAGAGGCATTATTAGAGGCGAAGCGTTGTTTGAATTGCCCTAAACCTTTGTGTCAAACTGGATGTCCTATAGATAATCAAATTCCTCGTTTTATCCATGCCATCGCGCAAGGAAACTTTGGTGTGGCCAATGAAATTTTGGCAGAGCGCACAAATTTACCATCTATCTGTGGTCGTGTATGTCCTCGTGAAACTCAATGCGAAGGCAACTGTATCATGAATCGCATGAAAAAGCCACCAATCAATATTGGCAAATTGGAACGATTTGCTGCTGATTTTGAAAGTATCAACGATCTACGCAAACCTAAAAAAATCAAACAAGACAATGGACGCATTGCCGTTATCGGCTCTGGCCCGGCAGGTCTTAGTGTGGCTGGGGATGCGGCTAAATTGGGCTATGCAGTTACCGTGTTTGAAGGGCAAAGTGAACCGGGTGGTATTTTAACATTCGGTATTCCTGATTTCCGTTTGAGCAAATCTGTTGTTCGTCGCGAAGTAGCTCGTTTGGAAGGTTTAGGCGTAACATTTGTATGTAATACATATATCGGTGTAGATAAAACTATTGATGATTTATTTGCCGATGGCTTTGATGCTGTATTTATTGGTACTGGTACGCATATTCCACAACATGTTCACATGGAAAACGATACTATTGATGGTGTATTCCAGGCGATGCATTTGTTGACGAATGTTCAATTGGTAGATAATCGTGAGCTTGTGAAACGCGATATTCCTGTAGATGCAGGGGATCGTGTTGTTGTTATCGGCGCTGGTAATGTGGCGATGGATGCGGCGCGTACTTGTGTTCGTTTAGGTGCAAAATCTGTTACAGTCGTATATCGTCGTGGGCAAGAACAAATGCCTGCACTAAAATCTGAATACGAAGAAGCTTTAGCAGAAGGTGTTGAATTCCAATTCTTTGCATCACCAGTGGCATGTATTGGGGAAGATAAAGTAACAGGTCTTCGTTATGAACTGACAAAATTAACAGAAGATGGTACTGGTATCGAAAATATCGGTGAATTTGCTGAACTAGAAGCTGATAAAATTATTTTAGCGGCAGGTCATAAACCTCAAACTTGTTTAACTGGTAAAGGCAATAACATTGAAGTTAACGATAGCGGTTACATCGTAACAGTAGAAGAACCATATGGTATGACTAGCCGTGAAGGCGTATTCGCTGGCGGGGATGTTGTGCATAAACCAGCTACAGTAGTATTAGCTATGAGAGAGGCTAAAAAAGCAGTCGATGGTATGGTCAAATACATTGAAGTGAAAAAAGCAGAAGCCATAGCTACAGCAGAAAAATAATATAAAATAGTATTATAATAAGCGTATAGAGATATAGAATCAGTATACAGAAAAGGTTCTATAATACATGTTGAGGTTACCCAACAGGTATTATGAAACCTAAAAAGCTGAGGTACTTCCAAATTTGGAGTTACCTCAGCTTTTTATTTTAATTACATATGATATTAGTCTGCTCAGTGAGTTAACCTTCGCGGAATTCTACACCTTGTGTATCACGAGGGTATTCCCATTTTTTTACAACTTTACCTAGGGATAGAATGCGACATGTACCACATTCTAAGCACCCAGCATAGTCAAAGGTTAAGGAACCATCGTCTTGCAAACGGTACAAGCGAGCAGGGCAGGCATTGACCAATTTCATTTTTTCAGCCATATCTGGATAGTTAGGGTCAACTTCGATATGTGCATTATCTTCATCCACGTTGAAACGTGTGGTTGCTAATTTTGCTTCTATTGTCATCATAGAGAATGCACCCCTTTCCAGCCATCTTTGGCAAGATTAATAATGCCCACTTTTTTCACGCGGCGCATCATTTTCTTCATAATTGGTTCGGCCCCTTGGTCATTGACTCTAAATACATCGTGCATAATGCCGTTTACCATTTGAGGATATTCTTTGAAAATGCGGTCAGTTTCCATAAATTCAGGGAACTTCGCAGTTAGTTTCATGTCACCACCGATGGACGGACTATTTAATACACGATCATCGTATTTTTTAAGAGCTGCTGCAGAGTAATCTTCCGCAGCTTTGGCTTCGATAATTGTTTGAGCTGCATGAATGCCGGATTCAATAGCAAGGTCCATACCGCGCACAGTATATCCCAGATTCATACATAATCCCGCTGCATCACCAACGATAACATAGCCATCGCCACTTAAATTAGATACACCGCCAAAACCTGCTTCGGGAACTACATGACCACTACGTTCCACTAATTTTGCATCTTTTAATAGAGGGGCAATAGCAGGCGTTGCTACGAAATCATTCATCATTTCTTCGATATTTTTATCGGATTGACCTATATGAGCAAGACTCACAACCATACCTACAGAAATACTTTCTTTATTTGTATAGATGAAACCGCCACCCATGAGACCACGAGTCACATCGCCCATAGATAACCAAGCAGTACCTTCGCCCTCGGATTGGCCAAAACGAGCTTCAATTAATTCTGGTGAAAGTTCATATACATCTTTAGCACCTACAGCCATCTGTTCAGGAGTGACAGGTTTACGGAAACCTGCTTTTTCAGCAAGCATAGAGTTAACGCCATCAGCGATAACTACGACATTACCATACATATCGTCTTCGCCAACTTTTACACCTACGACCTTACCATCCTCTAGAATTAATTCGTCTGCTTGCACACCGGCTACTACCATGCCACCGGCTTCCTCTACTTGTTCAGCGAGCCACTGATCAAAACGGCCACGAAGGATTGTATAAGATTCTTCATTTTCTTTGTAATCGTTGGAGGCGTATTCGATAGTAGTGGCTTGGTTATCCGAGATGATAGAGATTTTTTCTTTTGTTACTTTCCGCTCTAATGGTGCTATTTCACGGAAATCTGGAATTAATTTTTCCAAGCTATGCGTATAAATACGACCACCCGTCATATTCTTAGCGCCCGCATAGTTACCGCGCTCAATTAATAAAACCTCAAGACCTTCTTGTACCATTTTATATGCTGCGGCACAACCTGCAAGACCTGCACCAACGACTATGGCATCAAATCTTTCTTCATCCATAGGGTTCACACCTTTCTGAAGTTAAATAAAAACTCTCACAGTGATACGAAGCTTTCACTATTTGGAAATCATACCTACCATGAGAGTTTTTGTATCATCACTTGAACGATTATTTATTTTGCAGCTTTAATTGCATCTGCTAATGCAGGTACGATTGTTTTGTAATCACCAACGATGGCATAGTCTGCGGCAGCCATAATTGGTGCATTTTCATCGGAGTTAATAGCTACTACTGTTTTTACATCACGGATACCAGCTACGTGTTGTACTTGACCAGATGTACCAACGCCAATGTATAAGGAACCTTTTAATTGTTTACCGGAAATACCGATGTAGCGTTCTACAGGAAGCAATTTCGCTTCTTCCGCGATTGGACGAGTACAACCTACTTCTGCACCGAGAACATCGGCTAAGGCATTCATCGTTGCCAAGCCTTCTTCGCCTTCTACACCACGGCCAAAGCCTACTACTTTATCTGCTTTGTTAAGGTCTACGCCACCTTTATTAGCAGATTCAACGGATACAACTGTTACTGTGTTAGCTACGGCTACTTCTTTTACAGTCACAGCTGTGGCTGCACCATCAGCAGCTGGATCATTAGAACGAGCTGGTACAGTAGCAAATGCAGGGAACGCTACTGCTTCATGAGATACCGCTAAACCACCATAGATGAAGCGCTCTACTTCGAGTGTGTCACCGGCGATAGCCAAGTTGCCAGCATCACTTACAAGGCCTGTGCCCATTAAGGCAGATACTTCTGCTGCCACTGCGCGTCCTTTTGGGGTAGCGCCTACAAGAACTACTTGTGCGCCTTCTTCTGTAAGAACGGCAGCGATTTCTTTACCATAGGCTTCCGCCCAAGTTGCTTCGCCTTTTAGGTATACAACTTTATTAATACCAGTGGCAGCTACGCCATTAGCCACTTCTTCAGTAATAGCAATAGCGCCTACTTCACCACCCAATTGTTTGGCAGCAGTGACTAGCTCTTTTGCTAAGGATACATCTTCACTATAAACCCAAATATTAGCCATCTGTATATTCTCCTTTTCTATCGCTTATAACAAGCCTTCTTTTGCCAAGGCATCTGCCAATTGTTTAACTTGATCAGCCACTTCACCTTCGTTAAATACGATGTTTTTACGAACCATAGTATACCCTTTTACGGCAGATACTGTAGTTTTAGGTGTAGTTTGAGCTGCATCAAGGCCAAGATCGGCTACAGAGAATTCAGTTTGAGGTTTTTTCTTAGCCCCCATTAATTGTTTAATGGAAGGGAAGCGTGGAGTTGCTACTTCTGGAAGTACGCTATATACAGCTGGACCAGCTACAGATACAGTTTCAAATTGGTCGCCTAAACGACGTTTAGCAGTGATAGTCGTACCCTCTACCGTTAATTCAGCAGTAGCTGTAATCGCTGGCACATCTAATAAGGCAGCTACACGGTTAGCAAATTGTTGGTTGCCTACGTCAGAGGAACCATCTGCACAGAGTACCATGTCAAAGTCACCAATTTTTTTAATAGCAGCGGCTACGGCATTCGCTGTTACATAGGAATCAGCTTGCGCAGCATTGTCATCATTGATCCAGAACGCTTCTTCTGGTCCACGAGATAAGGCATCTTTAAGGGAGCTTTTTACATCTCCATCACCATAGGATACAGCTACTAATGTAGAGCCTTCGTTTTTCTCCCAAATTTGAGTACCGATTTCGATAGCATTTTTATCGTAATCGGAGATTTTCTTTTTCGTACGACTAAAGTCTAATTCTTGCGTTCCTTGATTCACGCGGATATCTTGTTCATCCACAACCCATTTATAACAAACAATAATTTTCGGCATCGCTGTCACTCCATTCAAATACTCTAATATATTTCATCCTATATCTTTAAATTCTATAAAGGGAGGTTGTATTCCTGCCTCTGTTGGCATCAATTTATCTATATAAATATGTATTAGACAAATTTACTCAACGTCGATTACTTTACCAGGATTCAAGATATTTTTTGGATCCAATGCTTTTTTAACAGCCTGCATCAATTTAATTTCTACAGGATTTGTATATTGTGCCAATACGGCTTTACGTTTATAGCCAATACCATGTTCACCAGATAGTTTACCGCCTAATTCATATACTTTAGCGTAAATTTCTTCTTGGATAGCATGTAATTTTTCATCCCATTCTTCATCGGATAAATCTTTTTTCAAGATGTTCGCATGGATGTTGCCGTCACCAGCATGGCCTGCACAGTGAATGGTCAAGCCATATTTTTCACCTAATTCGGCAATGGTTTCAATAGTTTCTGGAATATGAGTAGTCGGTACTACAATATCTTCCATGGACGTTACAATACTAATAGCACGGTCAGCTTCGGCATAGATTTTACGAGCCTTCCAAATACGTTCAGGATCTGCAATTAATACGCTAGATGCACCATTTTCAGTACAAATTTCATCAATAGTACCCAATTGTTCTTCTAGTAATTCTTCGTTATCCCCTTCGATGGATACGATGATGTAGTTACCATTTTCAGAGTCAGGAAGGGATTCATTGAGGTAGGCTTCACAGTTGCGAACGGAGCCATTATCCATAAACTCTACGCATACTGGATTTACGCCAGCACTCATGATTTTAGGTACTACTTCAATAGCTGTTTTCAAGGATGGGAATACAGCTAATACGTCCATTTGAGATTCAGGTAATGGCACTAGACGAAGATAACATTTAGTAACGATACCCAATGTACCTTCAGAGCCGATGATTAAGTGGAATAAATTGTATCCGGAGGAATCTTTTTTGAGTTTACCCCCTAATGTTACGATGTCACCTTCAGCAGTAACGATTTCAACGCCGGCTACTTGTTGGCGAGTTGTACCATATTTAACGGCTTTGTTACCACCTGCATTAGTACCGATATTACCACCGATAAAGGAGCTGTCACCGGAACATGGATCGCCAGCATACAAGAAGCCTTTTTCATTGGCCGCTTTTTGTACTGTGGCTGTAGTAGCACCTGGTTCTACTACCATAAACATATTTTCTTCGTCGATTTCAAGGATTTGATTCATGCGTTCAGTGGAAATAACAATACCACCGAATAATGCTACAGAAGCACTTGTAAATGCAGTACCTGCGCCACGAGCGATGACTGGAATTGTGTGTTCATTAGCAATTTTTACAACCGCCGCTACTTGTTCTGGAGTCGTAGGCAATACAACGAGTTCAGGAATTTTGTTGTATTTTTTACCAACTAATTCATCATGAGAATAGGGCTCTTTTTTTACTTCGTCAGTGTACACATTTTCAGCGCCGATAGCCGCTACGATTTGTTCAATAATTTCTTGTGTTACGGAATTGTACTGTGTCATAAAAGTCTCTCCTTAATAGAAATTAATAAAATCGATAAAGTATTAATTTATTTTTAGTCTAGCATTTGATGATATTTTGGAGAAGTATCTGTTTCTTATAAAATATATAACTTTATGTGAATGTGAGATTGCATTAATTGGATTGGAAATGTTTTATGAAGTACTGCTCCGTTAAGTTGATACTTTCATTATGGTATACATTATTAATTTTCGCTAATGTTATAGTCCAAAGAAATTTAGGGTCCAGGGGTCTTGATACAATGGTTCCACGTTGATAGCCTTGACCAGATGGATTAGGGAGCGTAGCATTTAATAGGAGCTCTTGTAATTTTTGGGCTCCATCTACAGTGATTTTTAAATTGATGTTAGGATTTTCTTTGATGAACTTAGGGATAATGGAGAGACATAAGGACGTAAGAACTAGTGATGGAATCCCTAGACGGACTGTACCACGAATAAGACCTTGCGGCTGGTGCAGTTGATCCATTAGTTTATGATATTGTTTTACTACATCTTTGGCTTTGTCATAGAACAGATGGCCTGCCGGTGTTAAGTCAACGAGACGACCTTTGTATCTAATGAATAGTTGGACATGTTCTGCAGATTCAAACTCTTTAATATATTTAGTGAGTGCTGGTTGAGAAATATATAACGCTTCAGCCGCTTTCGATATATTAAAACGGCTTTCCACAATTGTGATAAAGTACTCTAAGTGTTTTACATCCATTGTTAACTCCTTAAATAACATATAGTTAGTACGAACTTCTTAAAAGAAGATAATACTTATATCTATGTTGCATTGATAGTGAGAATTTATGGGGAAATATTTATGGTACTAGCGTTA
>SAAC01000189.1 GCA_009929605.1 Negativicutes bacterium | reverse complement strand
TCATTTAGTCCTACTGTTGATACATAATATCCCTCAGCCCAAAAGTGTCTATTTCCATATTTATACTTTAAATTGGCGTGCTTATCAAATATCATCAGATCACTTTTACCCTTCAAATATCCCATAAAACTCGACTTCCTGTGTGAGTAACTCATTCATTTCTTCTACGGAAAGTTCTGTTTCTACTTCGTATTTATTTTTAAAGTATATATCAAACAGTCCCATTTAAATACTCCTGTATTCTAGCCAATCGTTTTGGTGTTGCTGGATGAGTGCTCATCAAATTAGAGAAGAAACCCATTTTACTTTCACCAGAGAATTTCATCAAAATGGATAGGCCCTCATAAAGTTCACGACCTAGCCCAATTTCACAGGCATAGCGATCGGCCGCATATTCGTTTTGACGACTAGAGAACATATTAATCAATTGCAGTGGCAAATTGAGGAAGAACTGCATCACCCACAATTGCAAATTCACGAAGAGAATAATGATAGCGATGAGCCATCCAATAATGGGAAGGGATGCAAAGATACTCAAAATTCGAATGAATGTCACATACAGTTGCACCACTCCATTCCCTGCCCAAGCGATAGCGCCACAGCCAACACCGTAGATGGTATCATTATTTTGAATATGCCCCATTTCATGAGCCACGATGGCTGCTACTTGTGGTGCATTCATCACGTTTAGTAGACCTGTGTGAACACAGATATTATCTCGTCCTACCGCAAAAGCGTTTAATGTATCATCGCGTTTGACGTAGAGATGGTATTTATTAGGGCTTTCACCAGAACGCTGACAAAGAAACTTCACAATTTGTTCCAAATATTGACGTTCATCAGCGCTCGGCGTGCGGCACCCTAATGTTTTAACGAGTACATATTGCATAAGTCTCGTATGCGACAACATAAAGGGCACCATCAAAATCACCGTTGCCACAATCATGCTGGTGTTACCAATATTATAAGGAATATCTGCCCATTGCATAAATTGTAGCAACTCAGGGAATTTAAATGGATATACAGTTTGGGTCCATAGTAAAATCCACGTCACTACCACAAAATTCACTATAAAGGTAAGAAATGTAACAAACATAATCGCCTCTACCTCCACGGGGAAGGTTATCTTTCTAAACAGGACTAGCATTTCTACTAGGCATCTATTTGATGCATAATTTCAAAACAATATTACTACTATTTTATCATACATTACATCGCCATCTACCAAAGATTTCTCAGTCCCATCAAATATTAAACCTAAACAAATGTTGCTATCCGCTATCATCGGTACTCTATGTGTAGGTTTTGGCAGTGCTAATACTGTAACAAATTATCAAATGCATCCACTGACTATGGGTGCAGAGCAGTACATTCAAAATGCTAGTCTCGACAAATCTCAATTCCCGCAAGGAATGAATACAGCTTACGGTTCAGGTCTGGCATTTGATGGCTATGAAAAGGATGG
>SAAC01000188.1 GCA_009929605.1 Negativicutes bacterium | reverse complement strand
CCTGTGATGTGGGTAGATAAAGCGGTACTAAAAAAACAACTCAAATAGTTCGTACCAAAGGAACAAAATAAACTTCATGTAACGTTCATCCCACTTTCATGTAACTTTCATTGGTTCCATTTATACTGAGTATAGTTGATAGAGGTATTACACCTAGTCAACTAGAAAATTGAAATCGGAGGTCTGCTGAAACGTTTACCTGAAACACTCTCTTTACAAAAACATACAATGCATACAACAACAATACATACAACACAAACATACAACAACAAATTACATATATACGTCTCCCCGTATATATAAGGTAAACAATCAGAGACGAAAGAAGAGCCCTTACAAGAGGGCTCTTTTTTGGTAAATGGAAGGAGTTCATGCTATAATTAATCATACTTGATTTTATACAATAAAACTGAACGTATGAGTAAATTTAAGGAAGGAGACCACGGTCCAATGTAAACGTAGATGGCCCGGATTTCACTAGCGGGATGGTTTATAAACATGTGGCACTGTGTATCAACTATGTATATCGGAGACATCATTAAACAATATCGTGAAAGTAACAATATCAGTGTCCAGGACTTTGCAGCAACTGCAGGATTGTCCGTGGCAGATATTGAGACATTGGAAAATTTATATATACCAGGAACTACGAATCCTGTTCCTGTGGCGATGCGTCAGGTGAAAGCTATCGCAGAGGCTATGAATCAGCCTATGGGGGCTGTTATGGTCCAATTAGGCAATGATCAGCCAGTGGTCGTGAATGTAGTGGCTGAATCCGATCAACCACATGCAAAATAGAGATTCAACTGGTATATACATGTAAAATAGGGCTAAGGCTCTTACATTAGATATCACATACTTGTGGTATCAATTCGTTAGTATTATATTAGGTGCTATATTATCTATAGCATCCATAGCTCACATAGATACATTGAATAATTTTTTGAGCCTAAAACGTAAGGAGATATTATGGACGCAAAATTATTACTATTATTACAAACTTTGCCAGAGCAGCAACGCAGTTATGTGTTGTCTCGTCAATCTGAACTAAAACAAAAGAGTACTGCATATATTTTATGGTTCCTCTTTGGTGTTCATTATTTCTATTTAAGTAAACCTATTATCAATATTTTATATTGGGTAACTGGTGGTGGTTTTGGTGTATGGGCTGTTATTGACCTATTCCGGATCCCAGGTATGATTCGTGAGAAGAACGAAGAAATTATGGTAGAGCTTATTAAAGAAGCGAAATCTATCTATCCTGATGTGAGTGTATAGATGAAATCATAATAGGAATAATTATAAATGCAAAAAATAGCGCCTTTAAGGGCGCTATTTTGTGTTTATAGAGGAAGTTTTATAGTACGTCTCCCCAAACGGTGCAAAGAGAATAGCGACTACGCAAGAGCAGAAATGCTCCTGTGTGGTCGCTTTCTTTTTGTAAATAGATTTATATAAAGATGAAAA
>SAAC01000187.1 GCA_009929605.1 Negativicutes bacterium | reverse complement strand
CACGCATTATCTCGCGTAACCGACTATATTTTGCCATTAAAAGGTCCATGCCCTGTTATCATCGTCAGTGATGATAATGTGGCTAGCCACTACATGGACACGGTATCTGCGCAATTAACTGAAAAAGGCTACACCGTTCACCAATACGTTTTCCCACATGGGGAAGAAGAAAAAAATGCTCATCGACTCATCGATTTAGTGGAATTCATGGCCTCTAAATCATTAACACGCAAAGACTTACTCATCGCCCTCGGTGGTGGCGTCGTAGGCGATATGGCAGGATTCGCAGCGGCAACGTATTTACGTGGCATCGATTACATCCAAATCCCAACATCCCTATTATCTGCTGTAGACTCCTCTGTAGGTGGCAAAACGGCTGTTAATTTAGAGGCTGGTAAAAATTTATGGGGTGCGTTTAAACAACCAATTTTGGTATTATGCGACCCAACTACTCTTAACACATTACCTCGCGAAGAATGGATTAACGGTTGTGGCGAAGTCATTAAATATGGATTCCTCAATGTACCTGGACTCTTGACACAATTAGAGCACAAACCGCTCGTTGATCATCCTGACACAGTCAGCGATATCATCGCCCGTTGCGTACAAGCCAAAGCGGACATCGTGGAACAAGACGAACGCGAAACAGGCGTGCGTGCGTTATTGAATCTAGGGCATACCTTCGGTCATGGCATTGAAAAAGCAACCCATTTTGAAACTCCCCACGGCAATGCTGTAGCCATCGGCATGATGCTCATGGCCAAAGGCGCCGTATTCATGGACGGCGCTGATCCAGATATGGTGGCTAAATTGCAAACCTTGTTAGAAGCCCATTACTTACCAACTACCACAAAGGTTACGAAGGCTGAAATTTTAGACGCAGCGAAACACGATAAAAAGAGCCAAGGATCTACTATTAAAATCGTGGTACCTGTTACTTATGGTCATGCTAAACTTAAGGTCGTAACCCATGAGGAATTAGCAAATTATTTATAATTAGCTGATATTACTAACGCAACATTTACATAGTAGCTAGTAAAAAGCACTAGAAATCGCCTATTTTACTAGCTACTATGCGTATTTTACGGTAAAATAAAAGGTATATTACATACTATAGACTATAATTGCGATCGGAGAACCTATGCACACTGTTACCCCGAAACATATTGGTGGCACCATTCCGGCTATTCCAGCCAAGGCGCATGCCCACCGCGCGCTCATTGCAGCAGCGTTGGCAACAACACCATCTACTATTTTGTTATCCCGCACATCTAAGGACATTGATGCTACTATGGCATCCCTTCGTGCGTTGGGATCTGCAATTACTTACACGGACAACATTATACATGTACACCCTAGCAGCGCCCCATCCGTAGGTGGCATTTTGCCTCACGAATCAGGCACTACATTGCGTCTATTACTGCCCGTGTCCGCGTCCATCTGCAACCGCGTAGAGGTAGATGCCAAAGGTCGTTT
>SAAC01000186.1 GCA_009929605.1 Negativicutes bacterium | reverse complement strand
ACCCTGCGAGTTTTCAATTGTGGCTATATCATAATTGGTTAATGATCCTGATTGTGAATCAGGCCTATGTGGATTCGAATTCCACTAGCCACCCCAAATATTGCGTCCTTATTTCAACGGAAAGAATGTAAAGCTACGAACTTTACGATCGGGGTTCGATTCCCTGAGGATGCACCAATTAACTTAAACAGGAAATAAAATGAAATATCTTGTACTACTTGCAGCTCTAGCAGTAGCTGGTTGTTCAACAATTCCAGCACCTCTGTGTACAGTTACTACTCGTGATGGTTACGGTGGTACTAAAGATTTACTGGTATTTGCAGAACGCGGTCATGGTACTCTTAAAGAGTATAAAGTCAACGATGCGTATACTGGTGGTTGGATTTCCGACCGTACTATTCTCTCAACCACTTGTAATAAGGGTTAATCATGGCAGAGTTTTGTAAAGAATGCTCCATTGATATGTGGGGCAGAGATATGAAAGATTTAGCAGGCTTGGTCACTGAACAAGAAGTAAAAGAAGGACTAGGTGCTGTAGTAATCTGCGAAGGTTGTGGTATTATCCGCGTAGATCATAATGGTGTGCGTTTAGTGGAACTAGAGCCAATTGCTACGGTTCCTGTAGAATAAGATGAAATTAGAGAATTTCAAAGTAATTCCAGAGTACCCAGAATACTTAATCTCTCCATATGGAGAGGTTTACTCTACCAAAAGTAATAAATTACTCACACGTCATTTAGGTAGTGCAGGATATCCATTTGTAACCTTCTGTGAACAAGGTAAGAATATTTCCGTTGTACTGCATAGATTATTAGCCAGGGTATTTAAAGATCTACCTTCTCTAGAATCCGAACTAGAGGTGGATCACAAAGATAGAAATAGGTTGAACTTTGCGCTTGACAATCTAGTTATCATGACCAAGGAAGATCACAGAGTAAAAACTACAACTGAAAGAGGACATACAGTAGGGGGTAATAAATGCCCTTATTGTAATAAACAAATAAACTCTTCAGCAAAAACTTGTTTTGGTTGCAAACCTAAGGATAGTCCTGATATTACAGTGGAACAAATAGAGTATTGGGTAACAAACTATTCATGGGTTAAAGCATCAAAAGAGCTGGGATTAACTGATAATGGGCTACGTAAACGTTATAAATCCTTAACAGGTAAAGATCCAAAAAGTATTAAGAAGAAGGTTAGCCAAGTAGGTTAAGGCTGGGGTCTCTGAAACCCCTATCAGTGGTTCTAACCCACTACCTTCTGCCAAACAGTTGGGGATTAGCTTAGCTTGGTCTAAAGCTTCGGCCTTTGAAGTCGAGATCATTGGTTCAAATCCAATATCCCCTGCCAAATAAAATGCGGTTAGCCTCATGGTGGGGACTCAGCCTTCCAAGCTGATGGAGAGGGTTCGATTCCCTCTAGCCGCTCCAACTTTAAGGAAACATTTATGCACGTTTTTGAGTTTCGTGATAAAAGTAACAATAAACGAGTTATTGTTATTG
>SAAC01000185.1 GCA_009929605.1 Negativicutes bacterium | reverse complement strand
GCGAATGGTCACCAGTGACCACAAATAAACTATCTGGATGTGCGGCTTTCATGGCTTTCACAAAATTGAACAAGGCACGATCCGCATAGCGATAGGTAGCGAGCATTTTATTGCGTTTCTTGTCCGATTTCACATCATCTGGCGCATGAGGCATAACCACCTCTGGATCGTAATCCAGCACCTCGTCCTCAATCTTGTAGGGACCGTGATTGGACGTGGTATAAATGAAATGGAACGTCGGTTCATCCATATCAGCAATGCGGTCCGCAATGGTTTCTAGGAACACATGGTCATATACGCCAACCCACGTTTTCGGCGCATCAGGACCACAGAAAATGGACGCACTCTCCACTTGGTCAAACCCTTGGGCCGTTCCAAAATGGTTAAAGTTCCCATAGGACGCATTCCCACCATACCAATACACCGTTTTATAGCCTAACTGACGCATCTGATGGGCCAATGCCGTCGGTAGCGGCTCATTCCAAAACGATTCACGTTCATTGATTTCCATGCCCGCATCATACAAACCAGACATGAGACTCACGATAGACGGACGCGACACATTACCAGCAGGCAAGAAATTGGCCACCTGCGCCGTATGCGGATCTTCCTTGAAATCCCACAACCCAGGACAAATATTCAAGGGCTTGTACATCTCATCTAACGTCCACTGCGGAATACTCTCCCCAACGAGGAGGAAAATATGCTTTGGCCGCTTGATGCGAGGACCTTGTGCCACACGGTGAAAGGCCCGTAAGGGATTATCTAATTTCTGCCACGAATGTTTATACGCCTCCGGAATCACCGCCGTAATAGATTCGGCCAGTTCCTCATCAGATTTCGTATACGCTTCATGTAGCTTTTGTTTATATGCCTTTTCTAAGGCCACCAAATCATCCATAGTAGCGCGAGCAAAGAATAAATCTTCTTTCACCAATGTAGGAATGGTGTCCCACTCGGGTTTATCATCGTGAATCAAGGTGCCCCCATAGCGGAACCAATAAAACCCAAGAATGGATCCGACAAATAAAAGGGTATTAAATGCGTAGTGCATCCAATCCGCACTCAACGCAGGATACGCAATAGAGGGTAATCCCAAAAACCAAGCGCCACAGAACCAGGACAATAAGCCAACGGGAATGAACCCGAGCAAAATCCACCAACCATGATCTTGATTAAAAAAGATATCCACTAAATTATGCTTCTCTGCATTGCGACCATAATGAATGGTGTAATTATAGGTATCATGGAAATGCTTGTAAAAGATGAGCTTCCCTGCAAAGGCTGCGTAAATGACAAGACCATATACTGTCATTGCCACAAGACGAAGGGTATCGCCCATAGTTTCCCACCCTGGCCACATGAGCCCAGGCAAGGTAATAAGCACGAAAGGAATTAAAAATACGTACGCATTAAAATCCATGCCCCACCAAAATCCGTAGCGAAATGCACCACGAACCACATTCCACCGCCCTTTAAGTGAATCATAGGGGCTGTAAATATAAATAAA
>SAAC01000014.1 GCA_009929605.1 Negativicutes bacterium | reverse complement strand
ACGTCCTCCTGGGTATGTTTTTGTGGTTAAAAACATTGTACCGTAAAAAGGGCTGTTACATGGCCTTTTAACTTTTACACAATTATATGGACTTTATCTGGATAAATAATTCCATTAATGTTACTATAATAAGTGAAAATTAATATATACAAGTTACTATACATTATATGATTTTGTAAAATAATGGAATCATATAAATAGTTATAATAAAATGTGTTACTAGCCGGCTGATTGTAGCCGATAAGGAGTTTTTGTGAAGATTATTCAAATGATGTATCGATTTATGAAGGGGGAAGAATGGTCTTATGTATTAGGCCTTCTATTGCTTATCATAATTAATCTGCTTTTTTTGTGGGTTCCAAAATTAATTGGCCATGCTATTGATACATTAGGTAATGGAAAAGTAGGTCTTTTGGGCTATATAGGATATTTCTTTGGACTTATGATTATTATTACAATCTTGAAGTTCTGGTCTCGTCGTAAATTGCTAGGATCCATTCGTAAAATGGAATTTGGTTTTAGACGAGCTCTATGTAGTAAGGCTTTACAAATTAAGACAACCTATTATGAAAAAAATGGGCCAGGTAAAGTAATGGCTTTAATGACAAATGATGTTACATCATTACGTGTAGCCTTAGGATTAGGTATGATGATTGTAGTTGATGTAATATTCTTTACCATTATTGGATCTGTAGTGTTGATTAATGAGATGGATACCCTGTTGGCGGCGAAAATTATGACACCCATGGTGCTTATTTTGTCCATTGTATTTGGATTAGGTCAAATTATGCGTCGTAAGCAACGTGAAGCACAAACGACATATAGTGATTTAACGGAATTCATACAGGAATTGTTCCAAGGGGTGTCTATTATTCGTGCTTTCAACAAGGAAGTAGCCGTAGAATCTAGATTTGGCCTTATTAACGAAGAAAACTATAATAAAAATATGACTGTAGCCCAATATGACTCATTCCTTAGCCCTCTTACAATGACGGCACCATTAATTTGTATGTCTATTGGTATGTATATTTGTGGTCAATTGGTGACTAAAGATATGATGACTGCTGGTCAATTTGTAAGTATTAATTCCTATATTATGATGATTGTAGCCCCGCTGATGGCTCTAGGTGCATTGGCGTCTATTACACAAAAGGGCCTCGCTTCAGCAGATAGAATTCGTGAATTTATGGAGTTGCCCGAGGAATCGGAAACAACTGAAACTGAATTAATACCATTGGCACCTATTGAGTTACAGCATTTACATTTTACCTATGAAGGCTCTAAGTCGCCTGCATTGGTGGATGTATCTACAACAATACAGCCTGGGGAATTTGTGGGCATCGTTGGGAAACCTGGATCTGGAAAATCCACTATCTTTAAATTGCTATTGCAGTTACAACCTGCTGAAAGAGATAGCTTGTTTATTGCTGGTCATGATGTAATGGATCTTGATTTAGGACAACTGCGTCGTAGTATTGCCTATGTGCCATCCAATTCATATTTACTGAGCTCTAGTATTGCAGACAATATCACTTTCGGTAGTGATACATTACCTCACGTTTCTGTTCGGGAAGCTGCAACAAGGGCGGATTTATATAGAGATTTAGGGGCACAGCTAGACGATCCTTTGAAAATTCTAAAGGAAGATGGTAAGGATTTATCAGGAGGACAAAAACAGCGTATTAATATTGCCCGAGGATTTTATAAAAATGCGTCTTATCTATTGTTAGATGATTGTTTCTCTGCTTTGGATCCTATAACGGTAACAAATGTATTAACATCCTTGCGTGGTGTTAAAGAGCAAACTATACTTTGCATTTCTCAGCGTTTGGAAGTAACAAAGCAAGCTGACCGCATTCTAGTTGTTGATGAAGGTAAACTTGTCGAGGAAGGCACACACGATACTTTAATGGCACTGAATGGTTTGTATGCAGAATTATATACTGCACAAGAAGGAGCACAGGCGTGAAAGAATCAAAATCTAAAGATCTAGCCTTGTTATCCTATCTAGGCAGATACATAAAGCCACAATCTCATTTATTAATCATAGCAGCTATTGCTTTATTTATAGCTATGGGGCTGGATTTATTACGTCCCTACTTAACAAAACTTGTTATTGATGAAGGGTTTGTGCCAAAGGATGGTGAGCGTGTATTCCACTATGCCTTTTTATATACTATATCTATTATTGCAAGTATTATCATCGTATTTATAGAAAACTACATGCTCAAAAGCTTTGGACAGCGTATTATTTTTGATATACGTAATAAGGTTTTCCAGCGCATAATCCATAAATCGCAAGAAGATTTTGATGCTATGCCATTGGGGAATTGGGTCACTCGTGTTACTAATGATGTGGAGGCTTTGCGTACACTATATACCGATGTTGTATTAAAGCTAATCAGCAGTGGCTTATTTATCATTGGTATCTTGGTGTCAATGTATGCTATTAATATAACATTGGCCGTGGTAATGACAATGTTGCTACCGGTGATGGCTGTCATTATTTGGATGTATCAAAAATATGCACGACGCGCATTTCGTGCTGTTCGTACCTCTGTGGCTGCATCGAATTCATCTATTCAGGAATTATTAAATTACATTGTTATCATTAAAACCTATGTGGGCGAAAAAATTATCGAATCTCGATATGATTCAGTGAATCGTGATTTTTTGAAAGCTGGGTTGTTTGAGGTAACAACGTTCTCAATTTTTAGACCTATCGTTGATGCTTTGTTTTTTGTAGCTCTCATTGTTATTTTTGGTGTAACAAATTGGTTTGATTCCGTCACAGATGCGGGTACTGTGTTTGCTTTCATTCAATATATGGATAAATTTTTCCAACCTATGAAAGAAATTGCCGAAAAATACAATTCCTTACAAAGTTCACTAGCTGGGGCAGAACGATTAGTTCCAATTTTAGAGGAAGCAGATGAACCTGTTACACATCATGCATTAGATTGGCATCACATCGACAGTATCGAGTTTGATCATGTATGGTTTTCCTATGACCATAATGATACATATGCATTAAAGGATATTACATTTAAGGTTGATGGAGGGCAATTTGTTGGCATCGTAGGCCCATCTGGAGGCGGTAAATCAACACTACTCTCTTTGTTAATGGGTATTCATACGCCTACTAAAGGTCGTATTTTAATTAATGGTATCGATATGTCTGACTATGATAGCAGTGTGATGCGTAGTATCATGGGGTATGTATTTCAAAGTGCTCATTTATTTAAAGGTAGTATTCGTGAAAATTTAGCCCTTTATGAGGATGGATTATCTGATGAAGTCATGTTTGATGCTACTCGTAAAGTGGGCTTACATCAAATGATTGAAAATTTACCAGAAGGCTATGATACACCAGTAGGCTATTTGGGATCTCTACTTTCAGGGGGACAAAAACAGTTATTGGCATTTGCCAGAACATTAATTAAGGATAAACCAATTTTATTGCTCGATGAAGCCACCTCTAATGTAGATAGTCATACAGAACAACAAATTCAAAAAAGTATAGAGGTTATTCGTGGTGAAAAAACAATCATTAATATTGCTCACCGCTTGTCTACCGTTCAATTAGCGAGTACTATATATATGATAGAGAATGGCTCCATCGTAGAAACTGGGTCATTCCAAGAATTGATGAACATGAACGGTAAATTTAAAACATTGTGGGAACATCAGCATTCAATATAAATTTGCGTGTTCTATATGATGAGCCACAGAATCAAGTTTGTATGTATAGAAGAGTTCTAGGTTTTCTATAGTGAAATTTAGATAGTGCAAGGGGTACAAATGGAATATATACAGTCCAAAGATAATCGTACATTAAAGCGAATGGTTGGTCTTGAACAACGTAAAAATCGTGATAAATATAAGGAATATATGGTGGAAGGTGTTCGTAGTGTTCGTGATTTGGCAGAGCGTGGTCAATTAAAGGTTATCGGTATTAGAGAATCATCTTTGCCACATGAAGCGATTCAAGAGCTTATAAAATTACCGTCAACAGAACATATTCAACGATTCTTAATTCAAGATCCATTATTTGAAAAATTAGATCACACCATGAATGGTCAAGGGGTCGTGGGCATTGCAGAAAAACAAGTCCATAATATAAATAATTTTAAAGAACAAGCGGGATTGTACCTTATGCTAGATGGTATACAAGACCCGGGCAATCTTGGTACGATTATTCGTACAGCCGTAGCGGCAGGGACAAAGGCGATATTTCTTACTAAAGGAACTGTAGACGTATATAATGACAAAACTATTCGTAGTACTATGAGTGCTTTGAATGAAATTACTATATATGAAGGTCTTGATGCAGATGATGTGCAATATGTGTTGGAAGAATACGGCTTAACCTCTTATGTTACAACTTTAGATGGAGCCACAGATTACAGTGCCATTGATTATGCACCGGCTACATTATTGGTACTTGGCAATGAAGGTAATGGTGTGTCACAGAAAATTTTAGAGGCTTGTGAACATAGGATTACAATTCCTATGTATGGAAATATTGAGTCCCTAAATGTGTCAATTGCTTCTGCATTGTGCCTGTATAAAGTTAGAGAATCTTGGAGTAAATAATGGATACGAATAAATCTGTACAATTAGATGGAGCGATTATTGATCTGGATCGTAATGAGCGACAAGGCTTTCCAGAGGTCGTGTATTGTGAAGGAAAAACGGATCAACAATGTGTCGATATATTTATGACCCTTCAAGAACATTACGACATATTCATGGGAACTCGTGCGCGAATCTCTATATATGAGGCTTTAAAACCACACATTCCAGATGTTCAATATGATGAAATGAGTCGTATCCTCTATGTCAATCGTAATCCTATCAATCGCAATGGTGAAAGAACTATTGCTGTTGTTACTGCAGGCACCAGTGATATGCCGGTAGCAGAAGAGGCAGCACTCACAGCGGAGTTAATGGGCAATAAGGTGTTACGTGTCTATGATGTTGGTGTAGCTGGTATTCATCGATTAATGGAGCGCCTAGATTCTATTCAAGAAGCCAATGTTGTCATTGCTGTAGCAGGTATGGAAGGGGCGCTTGCCAGTGTATTAGGTGGGCTAGTGAATAAGCCATTGATTGCTGTACCTACCTCTGTAGGCTATGGTGCTAATTTTGAAGGCTTAGCAGCTTTATTAACCATGTTAAATTCCTGTGCTGCAGGCGTTGGTGTTGTAAATATTGACAATGGTTTTGGCGCTGGCCGTTTAGCACATATGATTAATAGCCAACGGTAAATTAAGTTGCTTTATATTTAAAAATGTATAGACCTATATATATGAAGTATAGACCGATATGTATGAATAGAGTTTAAAATGTATTGTATTTGATAATAGGTAGGAGTCCCATTATGGAGGATCAATTAATTAAAATCGAAGTGAATATCGATAATATGAATCCTGAACATTATAGTCATCTATTAGAACGTTTTTTACAGGCTCGTGCTAATGATGCTTGGCTAACTCCTATCATTATGAAAAAAGGACGTCCAGGTATTTTGTTATCTGTTCTATGTGCTGAAACCTTACTCGATATGATGCGTGAGTTAATTTTTAAACATACTACAACAATTGGTATTCGCTATACTAAGATGGACCGTTTAATTTGTGATCGTACATTTAAAATTGTGTACTATAAAGGGCTTCAGGTTCACATCAAACAATCTAGGTACCAAGGTAACCTAGTGAATGAGTCAATTGAGTTTGATGATATTCATCGAATTAGCGAAGTTACAGGTGAGTCTTACAAGTTAATTTCACAGCGTATATGGAGCATAGTAAAAGCAGAAAAGCTTACCTAAAATAGTGTGCATGGAGTGTACTTTTTATCATTTTGTGTATTGCAAACAGTACTTGTATTTGGTACAATAACATATATCCTTTTAGAGAGAACATAAGGGTCTCTCTTTTTTTTGAAAAGAAGGTTAAAGAAGGTTATTATGTCAAGATTAATAGTGAATGCCGATGATTTTGGTTTGCATCCATCAGTGAATGAAGCTATCGTCAAATGTCATACTAATGGCATTGTAACGAGTACTTCATTATTGGCAAGTGGAAATGCTTTTAATGATGCAGTTTCTTTGGCGCAATCATTACCAAATTTAGGGATTGGCGTCCATGTAGCATTGGTGGGTGGGATCCGCCCCGTAAGTAATCCAAAGGATGTACCTAGCTTGTTAACGAAGGATGGTGTTTTTCCTGAAACCTATACAGAATTAATGAAACGTATATATTTAGGAAAGATTAATTATGCTGAACTTCGTCAAGAGATTAAGGCACAGTTTAATAAAATAGTAGAAAGTGGACTTCGCATTACTCATGCAGATGGGCATCAACATATGCACGTATTGCCAACCGTATTGCCTATCGTTATGGAATGTATGCGAGAACATCACATAACTCGTATGCGTATCCCCGAGGAAAGATTATCGTTCTTGAATGGTATATACAATCCTGTACGAATTGTTGGCAAGGCGGGTTTGTCTACAGTGGCGGCGAAAGCTTTCACTATAGCTCGTAATAATGGAATCGAATGTACTCGTTATTTCTGGGGCATGGTCAATGGTGGTCAACTCAACGAGAGCAGTTTATTCCAAATATTAAAACAAGTAAATAATAAGCAGGCTAGTCATGAAATTATGACACATCCTGGTATGAGCAATGCTATATTAGGTCGAAAATACCTTTGGAATTATCAATGGGAGCAGGAAATGGCAGCCATGTGCTCTAATCGCATCCATTTATTTATAAAGCAACATAATATTGAGCTCATTAATTATGGTGATTTGTAATGAGTAAAATGGTCAAGCGAGGCTTGTTTATGTTGGGGCTATTGCTTGCTGTATCAGGAGCCACCATATATTTCACTATCGATTTCAATTCTTTGCAATCATTGGAATCCTTTAATGGGGAATCAATTGTATTAGCTTTAGTAGCTTTGACAATAGGTATGTATTTTGATGGACGTAGATTGCAACGACTAGTAAAAATTGGTGGTTATCAATTGTCGATACCTGCAGTATTACGTGTCATATTCAGCAATTACTTTATGGCTATGTTAACACCTGGTGCAAGTGGTGGTGCCGTAGCACAAGTGTTATTACTGAGGAGTTATGGATTACCTTTGGGGAAAGGCACACCCATTGTATTAGTGAGAACTGTATTCTCTATTATGTTCCTCATTGTGATGCTACCATTTGTATTCATGCACGATTCTATTGAGATTCCTTATATTTCTAGAGATGTATTATTAATATTATCATTTTTAGCATTACTAGCTGTCTGTATAGGAACCTATGCATTACAAACTCGTTATATGAAAGTCTTTATATTATGGGTGGCCTATCTATTAAAACAGAGAGATCCACAAGCATGGCTATCTAAATTAAATACATTAAATGAAGGTCTAGGTCTATTATATAAACGTCCTGGGCAATCATTACTGGTATTTATTGAGTCAGGACTGAGTCTCTTGTTTTTGTATAGCATTGTACCAGCTCTAATGTGGGCTTTTTCTACAACAATTCCAATCATTGAGATTTTAGATCGTATGATTTTATTGAATTTAATTTTGTACTTTGCTCCTACACCCGGTGGTGCTGGCGTAGCAGAAGGATTATTTGTATTTTTATTTTCATCATTTTTGCCAACGGGGACTGTTGGTATTGTAGCTGTAGCATGGCGTGTCATCGCAGAATATGTACCATTTTTTATAGGTATGTATGCAGTGTTCTCTGTATATGGCAGTCAATTTGTAGCTAAGGCTAACACAGATTCAAGTAAGGAAGGGTAAACTCATGGCTAAACCAAAAAAAGACAAATTTTATCTTGTACAAGAAGATATTTTACCAGAAGCGATTAAAAAGACTATCAAAGTAAAAGAAATTTTAAAGCTTGGTGAAGTTAAAACGATTAATGAAGCCGTTGAAAAAATGGACTTGAGTCGTTCTGCCTATTATAAATATAAAGATTATGTATTTCCATTCTTTGAAATTGCTCAAGGTAAAATCGTAAGTATTACCGTGTCTATGTCTAATGAGTCAGGCATGCTATCTAGTATATTGAAAACTATTGCAGATCGTAACGGCAGTATTTTAACGATTAATCAAGACATTCCATTGCAGGGGATAGCTAACGTGAGTATTTCCTTTGAAACAAAAGAACTACAAGGTTCATTGGAAGATGTATTAAATGAAATCCGCTCTATGAAAGGGATTATTCGTGTTGAAATATTAGGTCAAGCGTAATTTCACAATGTATAAGTACTTAGTTCTTTGAATTGGGTTCGTTTAACCATAATATCGGATTAGAGCTTAATAAAAGGTCATATGTGATAAACATATATTATATTAGAGAGTAGGAACATTATGAAAGTTGTTAAGATTGCCTTATTAGGTTTTGGTACCGTCTCACAAGGTGCTTTCAATTTATTAAAAGACAATTATGAATTAATTACTAATAGAACAAATGTAGATGTACAAGTTACGAAGATTTTTGTACGTAATCCAGATAAATATAGTCATATTACTTTGCCAGCACATACAACATATGTAACAGATGTAAATGATGTTTTGCAAGATGACTCTATTGATATGGTCGTAGAGCTAATGGGGGGGACAACATTTGCTAAAGACTGTGTGGAGCAAGCATTAAAGTCTGGTAAAAATGTTGTTACAGCCAATAAAGATTTAATGGCTGAAGCTGGTCCATATTTACTTGATTTAGCCAGCAAAAATAATGTTGATTTACGATTTGAAGCCTCTGTATTAGGGGGAATTCCTATTATTCGTACATTATATGATTCCTTAGGTGGTAATAAAATTACTGAACTCGTAGGTATCATGAATGGTACAACAAACTTTATATTGTCTAAAATGACCGATGAAGGTTTGGGCTATGAAGAGGTATTAAAAGAAGCACAAGAGTTGGGGTATGCAGAAGCTGATCCAACAGCTGATGTAGAAGGTCTTGATGCTGCACGTAAATTGGCTATTTTAGCGTCTATTTCCTTTAACCGTCGTATTTTCTTTGAAGATGTGACCGTAGAAGGTATTACGAAAATTGATAAAACTGATATCGCCTATGGTAAGGATTTTGGGTATAACATTAAACTGTTAGGTATCGCTAAGGAAACGAATAAAGGTTTATCACTTAATGTGTACCCTGCATTTGTACCAATTCAACATCCATTGGCAGCAGTACGTGGATCTTATAATGCAATTTATATCAAAGGAAATGGTATTGATGATGCTATGTTCTATGGCCGTGGTGCGGGCAGTTTGCCAACAGGCAGTTCTGTAGTGAGTGATATCATGGAAGTAGCTAAAAATATAGATTACAACGCTACAGGTCGATTGAAACCATTCTACTTTGATCAAAAAAATATTTATGCACCAGGTAAAATCGAATCTAGCTACTATATTCGTCTTGTAGTAGATAATAAAATTGGTGTTTTGGCAAAAATTGCAAGCAAAATGGCAGAACAAAAAATTTCTGTTTTATCTGTAGCTCAACGTAATGATCATCCAGATAAAGCTATTTTGGCAGTAGTCACATCTAAATGCCCGCGTTCATATATTTTGAATTTGATTGATTCATTTAATAGCTTACGTTCTGTTCAAAAAGTGAGCAGTGTTATTCGTATTATGGAGGACTAATCTATGAATCAAGTAAAGGTCCAAGTGCCTGCAACAAGTGCAAACTGTGGCCCAGGATTTGATTGCCTAGGATTAGCATTACAACTCTATAATTATTTTACCTTTACCCCAGATGAAAGTGCTAAAGCATATAGTTATACATTTACTGGTTTTGGTGCTGATCTCCTTGAGAAGGAAGATCCTGCTAAAAATCTCATTGGTTTTGCCATGGAACAATTGTTTGCAAAGGCACAAGAACCAGCTATTCATGGTCACATTCAATCTGACACTATGATTCCGCCATCTCGTGGATTGGGAAGTAGTAGTACAGCTATTGTTGGTGGACTGTTACTCGCTAATGCTTTAGTATCTAAACCATTGAGCAAAGAAGAACTACTCCTTATTGCGAATCGTATGGAAGGTCATCCAGATAATGTGGCACCAGCGATTTATGGCAGTCTCTGTTGTGCTAAGGGCTTAAAGGATAAAGTGTTAAATACTGTAATTACTGTACCAGAGGAACTCCATTTTGCTGTAGTAGTGCCAGAGATAATTGTTTCTACTGAGTATGCGCGTTCCGTATTACCAGCTCATGTACCATTTAAGGAAGCGGCTCATAATGTTGGTAATGCAGCATTATTAGTAACTAGTATGATAACTCATCAATTGGAGAATATAGGTGAAGCCTTAGAGGATCATTTACACGTACCATACCGTAAAACTTTGATTCCACATTGTGATGAAGTCTTTGCGGCAGCTAAAATGGTTGGTGCCTATGGATCGACTATTAGTGGATCTGGTTCTACATTGATTGCCTATGTTCCTAAAGAGTCCGTAGCAGCCGTGGCAAAAGCTATGGGTGATGTTTTTACTTGTCATGGTGTGGAGAATAAAACCTACACCTTAATGGCTGATTCGCAAGGGGCTTCAGTAGTGGAAGAATGATGTATTACTTTATTATTACTAATTTTCATAAATTTAGTATATAAGGATTATTGCTACAATATGACGTATTAACAATCATAAATAAGCGGACAATACTGTATATTGTCCGCTTTTATGGTATAATAATATAAGTTGTTGTATGTTTCAATGACACATTTATGGAGGAAACAATGAATAGTATAAAAACAGCAGCATTATTAGCCTTAATGTCCGCTATACTAATGGCTTTTGGCCAATATATTGGTGGTTCTAGTGGCCTGATGGTTATGTTCGCTATCTCAATGGGGATGACGTTCATGAGCTACTGGAATAGCGACAAAATTGTATTATCGCAATATAATGCTCGACAAGTAACACAACAAAATGACGTATTATATCAAACTGTTGCTAAATTAGCAAAGAATGCTAATTTGCCAATGCCCAAGGTTTATATCATTCCATCGGATATACCAAATGCCTTTGCTACAGGTCGTAATCCTGAACATGGTGCGGTAGCAGTAACAACTGGTATTCAAAGTATGTTAACTCAAGATGAAATGGAAGGGGTATTAGCTCACGAATTAACACATATCAAGCATCGTGATACTTTGATTAGTACAGTAGCTGCAATGATGGCTAGTGCTATTACTATGTTAGCAAATGTAGCCCAAATGTTCGCCATCTTTGGTAGTAGTAATGATCGTCGTGAAGGGAGTAATCCTATTGCATTATTAGCGATGGTTATTTTAGCTCCATTAGCAGCATCTTTGATTCAAATGGGGATTTCCCGCTCCCGTGAGTACATGGCAGATGAAGGCGGTGCAGAGATTTCTGGTAAACCATTATCGTTGGCTTCTGCATTGGCTAAGATTGATCATTATTCTAAATATGGTGCATTACCACATTCATCTGAAGCAACGGCTCACATGTTTATTATCAATCCATTGGGCAGTGTAAAGTCTATGATGAGTGGTTTGTTCAGTACGCATCCTAGTACTGAAGAACGTATTGCTCGTTTGAAAGCATTAGCTGCTAAGCAACGATAAATTATTACATTAAGATATTTGTAATTACATGTCATGTATCGTAATGAAGTATTGTAAATTCAATTTGTAAGATCTTTTTATATAATTTTTTATATTGGGAGGTGAAATCATGCAAGAAACTTTAGTATTAATTAAACCAGATGGTGTTCGTCGTCAATTGACAGGTGAAATTCTTAATCGTTATGAACGTAAAGGTCTAGTTATTAAAGCCTTGAAGTTAATTGATGTGCCTCGTGAATTGGCAGAAGAACATTATGCAGAGCATCAAGAAAAACCATTCTTTGGTGAACTTGTTGATTTTATTACATCTGGTCCAGTGGTAGCGTTTGTTCTTGCTGGCAAGGATGCAGTAGTTAATGTTCGCAATTTAAATGGTGCTACTAATCCTTTGGATGCAACACCAGGTAGTATTCGTGGTGATTATGCACTAACTATGGATTCCAATGTAGTACATGCATCAGATTCTCCAGAATCTGCATCTCGTGAAATTGGTTTATGGTTCCCAGAATACGTTAAATAATTTTTCACACTGATAGGAGGTTAACATGGCAAGTAGCGTATATACAAAAACTGGTGATAAAGGTATGACATCTTTATTTACAGAAGAACGTGTAAGTAAATGTTCTGACCGTGTTGAAGCTTATGGTAGTATTGATGAACTCCAAGCATTCCTAGGCCTAGCGCGTGCTCATTCAGAGAAACAAGTAATACAAGATGAACTGTTAGCCATTGAAACTGAGTTATGGTTATTGATGGCTGATGTAGCAAGTCTTAATCAAGCGGCAAAGATAACAGAAGACTCCGTTCTTCGCTTAGAGGAGACTATTGATAAATTTGATGCATCATTAGCCCCATTAGACAAGTTTATTTGCCCTGGAGATAAACAATCCTCATCGTATCTACATGTGGCACGTACGGTTGCTAGACGTGCAGAACGTCAAATGTGGCGTGTATTAGAAAATGAAGCGGTTCATGAAAGTAACTTACGTTATTTGAATCGCTTATCAGATCTTTGCTTCATCATGTCTCGTGTTGAGGAAGAAGTATAACAACAAAAAAAGCTATGTTTCAGAACATAGCTTTTTGACTTTTTATAGTTGACGCAAACTTAGAGATTACTTTATATGCAGTCAATACAGTAAATGTGGTATTTTAATTGGAAATTGTGGTATTTAATACATCCTCAGGACTTGGATAGTAAAAGAATACTTGTTGAATTTGATATTGGAATTTTTCTCGTAAGAGGGCTGCTAATGTGCTTTCAAAGGATAAGATTTGATTAGCATCAAAATTAAAGTCTTCAACGAGAGCTAATAGTTGTGGCTCTACTTGTGGTGCATTAGGTGGCAATACATCTTCTGGTAACGGAGTATTTACAACGACACGGACAGTGGCTAAATATTGTTGTTGACCATCTTCAATGGCTACACGATATGTATTTTCCCATAAGGTGGCCATCAATTTAATTTTCATATTCATAATTTCCATAATATATCTCCTTTTGTTTGTATTGTATTTATCATACTCAAATTTGTAACAATTGTATAGGTACTATATGGCACATATTATTTTATGCTCCGGTGGGGCACGCAGTGGTAAAAGTGAATTTGCAGAAAAATTAACGCTCTCCTTTGAGGGACAAAAAGGGTATGTGGCAACTGGCCAAGCTTTTGATGATGAAATGAAAGACCGCATCAAGCGGCATCAAGAACGTCGTGGTAGTATATGGTTAAATTATGAAATACCTTTACGATTACATGAAGAATGGACTGTCATAGCGAAATCTTGTGATGTGATTTTGGTTGACGATTTAACTATGATTACGATGAATCATATTATGGAGCATGGTGAATTACAAACACAAGAAGATGCTAATGCATTAGAAGAAGAAATCATGCATGATGTAGAGGCTTTATTGGATTTTATTCAGATTGATGAGGATAAAACCATCATCTTTGTAACGAATGAGTTAGGTCTAGGCATTGTGCCAGAAAATAAATTAGCTCGCTATTTTAGAGATATTGCGGGCCGTGTGAATCGTGCCGTAGCCGATAGGGCGGACAAAATGTATCTTACTATTAGCGGTGTAACGATAGAATTAAAATCTCAGGAGGTTCATATTAATGGCTAATAAAATTATGTTTCAAGGCACTAGCTCCAATGTAGGTAAAAGCATCCTATGCACAGCATTGTGCCGTATCTTATATAGAAAGGGATATAAAACAGTTCCTTTCAAAGCTCAAAATATGGCCTTAAATTCATACGTTACTAAATGGGGCGATGAAATTGGTCGTGCCCAAGTAGCTCAAGCAGAGGCTGCAGGTATTGACCCAATCGTTCAAATGAACCCTGTATTATTAAAACCAACTGGTAATCAATTCTCTCAAGTAGTTTTAATGGGGAAACCAGTGGGCGTATATAGCGCTAAGGAATATCATACTAAATATTCCCTTACAGCTCTTGATAAAGTACAAGAAAGCATTAATTTTTTAGATGATAATTATGAAATGATTGTCATTGAAGGGGCGGGTAGCCCTGCAGAGGTTAACCTTAAGGCCAATGACATTGTAAATATGCGAATTGCCAAGATGACGCAAGCGCCTGTTATGCTCATCGCTGATATTGACCGTGGTGGGGCTATTGCATCTATCGTTGGTACATTAGAATTACTTGAACCAGAGGAACGTGACCTCATTAAAGGCATCGTTATCAATAAATTCCGTGGTGATATTAAATTATTAGAACCAGCCTTAGATTTTATTGAACAAAAGACGGGGAAAAAGGTTGTGGGGGTTATACCTGCTATTGAGAAACTTGATATCGATGAAGAAGACTCTGTGGCATTAGAGCATAAAAAACATAAAGGATCTCGGGATATTCAAATTGCTGTATTGCAAACACCTAAAATTTCTAACTTTACAGATTTTGATGCTTTAAATTACGAGCCAGATGTAGCGGTTCGATTTGTTGGACCTGGCGATGAATTGGGAAATCCTGATTTAATCATTCTTCCAGGATCTAAAAATACATTGGCAGATTTAACATATTTGAAAGAATCCGGTTTAGCAGAACAAGTAGCAGAAAAAGCTAAAGATAATACACCAATTATCGGCATCTGTGGTGGTAACCAAATGCTAGGCACCATGATTTATGATCCCCATCATGTAGAAGGGGATATCGAAGATATCGAAGGTCTTGGCCTTGTGCAAACCACAACGACTATGAAGGATGTTAAGACCACGCATCAAGTAACATTTGACGTGGATAATTTGCAATTCCTCAATGGTACTTTCAGTGGCAAAGGTCTTGTGGGCTATGAAATTCACATGGGCGATACAGAACCAAATTCTGATGATGTGACGCGAGCTTTCACCATTACTAGTCGTAGTGAAAATCCTGTGAATGTATTGGATGGTTTCGTTGACGGAGCCCATCAAATTATGGGATCCTATATTCATGGTATATTTGACAATGATAAATTCCGTCGTTTTATTATCAATGAGTTACGCATGAAAAAAGGGCTAGCGCCATTAGAAGTTGTATTTAAGTATTTTGAGCATAAAGATGCTGCATACAACCGTCTAGCCGATGTGGTGGAAGAATCCTTGGATATGGATTACATCATGGGCTTGTTAAATGAGCAATAATAAATTTTAGGAGAGTACTGATGGATATTTGGCAACAAATAGCAGATGGTTTTGTGAAATATAGTTATTATTGTATTCCACTATTGGCCTTTCTGTTGGATTGTCTCATTGGAGATCCGCAAACGAAATATCATCCAGTAGTGGGCATTGGTAAATTAATTTCGCTCTATGAAAATTTACTATATAAGGCGAGTGATTCTAATGCTCGTAAATTCCTCTATGGTATGTTTACAGCATTATTGACGATTATTACGGTGATTATCATTAGTGTCCTCATACTTGCTATGGCATCAGCCATTAATCCTTGGCTTGAATACGTCATAGAGGTCATCCTAGTATATATTTCTATTAGTCCCCGTGCCTTGGCGAAGGCTGGTAATGAATTAGCACGATTGCTGAAGCAAGGCCGTCTTGAAAAAGCACGCTTTAAATTGTCTTGGATTGTAGGCCGAGATACAGCTGATCTTGATGAAAGTGAAATTACTCGTGCTACCATTGAAACTATTGCAGAAAATACGGTGGATGGTATTTTATCTCCTTTATTTTTCTTTATTTTATTTGGATCATTAGGAGCTATTGCTTATCGTGCAACAAATACACTAGATTCTATGATTGGCTATAAGAATGACAAATATATGTTTTTTGGTCGATTTGCGGCTAAACTAGATGATTTGGTTAATTTAATTCCTGCTCGAATTGGCTTGTTTTTATTTACCCTAGCTGCCTTTATTTTACAAAATGATTGGCGTAGCGCTTGGCGTATTGGCTGGAGAGATGCCCGTAAACATCCAAGCCCTAATGGGGGATATGCAGAGGCACCAGTAGCTGGCGCTCTTCATATTCGTCTAGGGGGTTACAATCAATATTTTAATCGTATGACTTTTAGAGAATATATGGGGGATCCTTTAACACAAATGAAAGGTTACCATATTACGAAGACCATACGACTTATGTATGTGTGCACCTTGCTAATGATTTCACTTACAATAATTTTAACTTATGGAATGATACAGTTATGAAACCCTTTTGGATAGCTTTACAATTTTTAACACGATTAAAAATCGTTAATCAAACAGAATGGACCGTTGAGGACTTTGGTAAATCTGTATTAGCATTTCCGGCAGTGGGACTTATTATCGGGCTATTTATGGTAGCTGTATACGCTTTGTTGGAATCCCATATGCCGCATCAATTATTGATGCTTGTCCTCGTTGTATTCGAATTTCTCTTTACAGGGGGACTTCATGCAGATGGATTTATAGATACTTGTGATGGTCTCTTTTCCGGGCGTGACCGTGAAAGAAAACTAGAAATCATGAAAGATAGCCGCATTGGTTCCAATGGTGTAGTAGGCTTTGTATTTTTAGTGTTATTAAAATGGCAATTGCTTATAGCCATGGAGTCACAGTGGTTACTCGTAGCAAGTCTTATATGTATGCCATTATTTAGTCGTTATACGATGGCCTTCAGTATTATTAGTTATCCCTATGCTCGTAAAGAGGGGATGGGAAAGGCCTTTAGTGAATATGCACCAACCCATACACGTTTATATAATACAGTATTCATAGCGGCTTTATGGTTGCTTATAATCTGCGTGGCTATTGGCTTATTATTAATAATGGCAAATACTATTGAAACGTCGGTGACACAATATGGTATTTTACCATTTGAAGTTTCTAAGTTAATGTTCATTGGTTTATTATTAGCATCATCTTTATTTTATATATCCCAATGGGTTGTGGCACTAGTAACTAATAAGGTGGTTAATAATTATATCGTTAAACACTTAGGAGGTACTACTGGTGATACTTATGGTTTTGTTACAGAATTAACAGAGATTGTATTGTTATTAGCCGCATTATTCTTTGGTGGCTTTTTAGATTAATTATAGTAACAGATTAGTAAATTATTAGATTAGGAGCGTTTTACATTGACATATTATGTGCGCGCCCCAGGAACATGTGGGGAGTTTATTCAAGGGTCTATAGGAGGGCAGTCCTTTTTAGTGACCTGTCCAATTAATAGATACTCTTATGCATTGAGTCAAGTGAAACATCCACTGCATGGCTATCATTGTTCACTGCAACCAAAATCTATGTTGGCGAAGCATAAAACACTGGACTACTTTGGTATTTCTCGAGAACTATCAAAGGAAATCTATGTACGATCAGATATTATTCAAGGAAAGGGCATGGCCTCTAGTTCTGCGGATATCAGTGTATCAGCTATGGCCACAGCATTAGCTCATGGTCACACTTTAAGCCTTAAGGAATTAGAGAAAATATGTCTATCCATTGAACCAACGGATGCGGCCTTTTATCCAGCTATTGTCCAATTTGATTATATTCATGGTCAAATATCTGAATCTCTTGGTATATGTCCACCAATGAAAATCGTCATCTTTGATGAAGGCGGGACTATAGATACGGTATCCTTTAATCAGCAACCTGATTTACAAGAAAAGATTAGAGAAAAGGAGCCACTCATCAAAGAAGCCTTAGATTACTTTAAGGACGGTCTTGCCACACATGATATTTCATTAATTGGGCAAGCTGCTACATTGAGTGCTTTTGCTAATCAACGTATATTGCCGAAGATGAATTTATATGACTTTCACGAAATCGGGGCTAATTTAAATAGTGTTGGTATTATCATTGCTCATAGTGGGACTATAATGGGATTATTATTTCCTAATGATTACAGTGGTACAAAAGAGTGCATTAATGAAATCCAGAGTCAAATTCCGACACTACAGTATGTGGATACAGTGGAAACGACGTGTGAAGGGATTACCTATATTAAACGATAATAATGGAGGCGTTATAAATGAAATATGGACATGGCGGCAATGTATTTAAATTTGCCCAATTACATCAAATTGCGGTGGAGGATGTCATCGATTATAGTGCGAATATAAATCCTCTAGGACCTAGTGAGTCAAGTATGGGTGTAGTAGCAGAGATGTTACCGATGGTTTCTCATTATCCAGATCCTAATCAAACAGAACTACTAGATGCTATTGAACGCGTTTACAAGATGCCTAAAGAACATATTGTAGCTGGCAATGGGGCTGCTGAATTATTGTATGCTATTTGCCGTTTGCCTGGTTATACAGGCTGTTTTGTACCAGCTCCTGGTTTTTCTGAATACCGTCTAGCTGCTGAGACAGCTAATATTCCTGTGCGTGATACATTTTATATGCCCCGTGAAAGTGCGGAAGGTGACCACTATTTTGAAGTACCATATTTAGCATTGCAAACATTTGCAGCTAAATTAAAGGGCCAAGATGGTCGAATTATCTGTTTTTTAGGTAATCCTAATAATCCTGATGGTACATTGCTTGAACGAGAACATGTAAGAGTTCTTGCGGGGATGTTACGTGATGCCAACAGCTTGCTTGTTATTGACGAATCCTTTATTGATTTTGTGGGGACAGAACCATTAGGTGATAATCCACATAGTTTACGGGATTTAATCTTTGAATTTGATAATGTTATAGTTGTTCATTCATTAACAAAATTTTATGCAGTACCGGGTTTGCGGGTAGGTGTATTATTTGCACCTAAGATCTTACAACCAAAATTGAAAGAATTAATTCCGACTTGGTCTGTAAATACGTTAGCTCAAGCCTATGCTACATTGTCTGTAGATGATACAGAGTATGTTGAAAAAACTAAGGCTGTTGTGTGTGATGAAAAATCGTATATGTATACTGCATTATCTGCTATCCCTGCATTAACCGTGTACAAGCCAAGCGTTAATTTTATGTTGCTGAAAATCAACACACCAAATAAAACTGTTGAGCAATTACAAGAGTATTTAGGTGATTCAAATATTTTCATTCGTTCCTGTGCTAATTATGAAGGCCTTGATGAACAATGGTTTAGAGTGGCTATTAAAACTCGAGAGTCTAACGAAATTTTAGTGAAAAAATTACAATTATTTTTCAGTTAGTACAAGTCTTTTTAATGAAGCTTATTAGTACAAATATTTTCTATTAATGGATGTAGTGTAACTATTTAGTTAAGGAATTATAGCATAATGAAAACTATTTATTTTGTTCGTCATGGCGAAACAAATTGGAATAAAGAAGGGCGTTATCAAGGTATAACGGATATCCCTTTAAATGAAAAAGGCCTCGCTCAAACAGTTGCTTGTCGTGATGCTCTAGCGAATGTGCATTTTGATCGTATCATTTCTAGTGATTTATCTCGTGCATTGGTAACGGCTGAAACCATTCGTGGTGATCGCCATATTGATATTGTAACGACTTCAGGCCTAAGAGAAGTAAACTTTGGTGATTGGGAAACACTTACTATAGATGAAATTGAAGAAAAATGGCCAGGGCAAATTTTTGAAATGTATCGTCGACCTGAAAAAATTCAATTACCTAATGGTGAAAGTTTTGAAGAAGTTGGAGAGCGTGCATGGGCTGTATTGCAAGCTTTTATTGAAGCGGTCGAGGAAGATGAAACTATTCTTGTAACTTGCCATGGTGGTACTATTAGGACCTTAATTTGTAAATTGTTACATTTGCCAGTAAGTTATTCCTGGAATTTTAGTCAAGGTAATACTGGCATTAACCGCATATTTTATAATGGTATGGGTGAAGATGATCACAATATTTTGAATCTATTAAATGATACAAAACATGCTGATGTACTGGATATGAAATAAATACAATATATTACAAGTACAGGTGTGATCTGTATGTTATATATGAAATAAGGATACCCATGAGAATTGATAAATTTTTAGCTAATCGTGCCTATGGAAGTAGAAAAGAAGTACACGATTTACTAAAAAAACGCTTTGTCACAGTTAATGGAGAGATTATTACAAAAAAGGATTTTTCCATTAATTTAGATACTGACAGTATTAAAGTTAACGGTTTTGAAGTACCAAAACAGGAAATATTTTATATAAAATTTCATAAGCCCGCTGGCCTTATTACAGCTGTAGATGATGTTTCTCATCGGACGGTAATGGATGTATTGCCACCAGAATATAAAAAGATGGGTGTGTTTCCAGTAGGGCGATTAGATAAGGATACAGAAGGGTTATTACTGTTAACAAACGATGGTGTTTGGGCCCATAAGGTTATTAATGGCCGTAAACATGTGCCAAAAGTATACTATTTAGAGTTTAATGGAGAACTCAGTGAAGATGGTTTGAGACGTATTCGTGAGGGTATACTTCTTGGTGATGGAACACAGTGTAAACCGGCTGAGATTTTTCTGATTAATGATAGCAGTGCGCGTATTACTATTGAAGAGGGCAAGTACCATCAGGTAAAACGGATGATTGGTGCTGCTGGCGGTACGGTAACGTATTTAAAACGAGAATCTATTGGCGATATCACACTTGATGATATTAAAGAAACAACGCAATATATTGATTTGAGTGAAAATGAAGTTAATCTGTTCATTTAAAAGGTTTTATGGTATCATTAATTGTACTTTATAGACTAGGAGCTTAATTATGAATGGATTACAACGCCTACAGGCGCATTTACAAGAACAACAGTTAAATGGCATGATCATCATGAGTCCTATAAATCTTCATTATTTTGCTGGGTTTACAGGTACTACTGCATTTGCTTTTGTTACAGAAAATACAGCTCATATCATTACTGATTTTAGGTATACTGAGCAAGCCACACAGCAATGTGAAGGCTATACAGTGATTCAGTATGAAACAAATGTATGGGACTCATTGATTGATATTTTAAATGAATATCATATTCATGGTGGTGTCATTGGTATTGAAGGTAAAGACATGCCAGTTGATACGTACGAATTACTATGTGATGCATTAGATGAACATTTTGATTTTACATCTATTAACCTACAAGAACTTCGTGCTGTGAAACGTCCCGATGAACTTGTACTCATGCGCAAGGCTGCGAATATCGCAGACGAAGCATTTAGGGTTTTATTGACAAAGTTAACACCTGGCATGAGTGAAAATGAAGCACGCATTATATTAGAAAGTGAAATGTTAATCCGTGGTTCCACGGAACCTTCTTTTGCAACCATTGTAGCTTCTGGACATCGTTCTAGCATGCCACATGGTGTAGCATCTGATAAAATCATTGAAGCTGGTGATTTTGTAACCTTTGACTTTGGTGCTGTCTATGGTGGATATCATTCCGATATGACACGTACTGTGGTTATGGGACCAGCATCAGATTTGCAAAAGAAATTATATGATATTGTATTACGAGCTCAACTCAAAGGCGTAGAGGCAGTTCGCCCAGGCCTGAGTGGTGTTGACTTAGATAAAATTTGTAGAGATTCTATTGCTGCAGATGGTTATGGCGATTGCTTTAATCATGGGTTAGGACATGGCGTGGGGTTAGATATTCACGAATTACCGGTAGCCTCACCTAAATCAGATTCAGTATTAGAAGAGAATATGATCATTACGGTAGAACCTGGCGTCTATATTTCAGGTGAAATCGGATTGAGAATAGAGGATAGTGTAGTTGTCACAGCGGATGGTTGTGAAATATTAACACATACCCCAAAAGAGTTAGTTGAAATAAGTATTTAGAAGGAGAAGATTTAGATGATTTCCAGTAATGATTTTCGCCCAGGCGTAACTATCGAGCTAGAAGGTAATGTGTGGCAAGTTGTAGACTTCCAACACGTAAAACCAGGTAAAGGTGCAGCATTTGTTCGTGTAAAAATGAAAAACTTGCAAACTGGTTCCGTTGTAGAACGTACTTTCAATGCTGGTGAAAAAGTGCCTAAAGCTCATGTTGATCGTCGTCGTATGCAATATTTATATGAAATGGATGGCGCTTATACATTCATGGATAACGAAACATACGATCAAGTTGAACTTAACGAAGAACAATTAGGCGATGCTAAAAACTTCCTTCTTGAAAATATGGAAGTATCCATCATGTTCTTCCAAGGTATCGTTATCGGTATCGATTTGCCAGTAGCAGTAGAACTTCGTGTAGTTGAAACTGATCCTGGTATTCGTGGCGATACTGCTACTGGTGGTAATAAACCAGCTAAATTAGAAACTGGTTATGTTGTAAAAGTTCCTCTCTTCATCGAAGTTGATGATGTACTTCGTGTTGATACAAGAACTGGTCAATATATCGAACGTGCCTAACACTATTAGGATATAGTGGAGGCTAGATCTTTTAAAAAGAATGCATTCCACATATCTTACTATGCACATAACAGTAAGCACTTGTCATCTATTTAATTACATATAGGGACAAGTGCTTTTTTTATAGAAAGGTTCCACCTTGAGAAATAAAGAGTTAGAAGCAGGCAAAATAAAAATCAGTGATGATGTATATGCTACCATTGTTACATTAGCAACATTAGAGACAAAAGGTGTCCATAGTATGTCCTCTACCTTCAATGATGGTGTTAGCACATTTTTTGGCGTGAAGCATGAGTATGAAGGTGTAAAGATTTCATTTTCAGATACAGATGCAATTTCTGTAACTGCTTATATTTGTGTCAAATATGGATATCGAATTCCCGATGTGGCATTACGTTTACAAGAGCATATAAAAACAGCTCTCGTAGATAGCACCCAAATCGAAGTAGAGACCATTGATATTGTGGTACAGGAAGTTATATTTGAGGATATATAGTCACAATCAAGGAAAAAATTATGGATACTGAATCTAATACAAAATTCCAATATGGTTTAGATATGGCAACCGTCGAAATTGCGGATTCCGTAGTTTTAGAGGTAGCCACTAAGGTTGTACAAAATGTACCTGGTGTACATGCATTAAGCCCACGATTCTATGATGAAATAGTAGATGGCATTGTGAATCGGTTTGGTCAAAAAACTTTACCAGGTATTAATATTAAACATCGAAAAGGGTTTCTCGAGATCAATTTATATGTAAGAGTGTATTATGGACAGAATATAGTTGCCCTAGCTGAGCTTTTACAACAAGAGATTCGTGAAAATTTAAAAAATATGCTCGACCTTTATAATGTAAAAGTAGATGTACATATTGAGGGGGTTGAGCCCATTAATACAAAGGAGATTAGCTCTAATGGCAGTAACAAAACGGAATAGACGTCAAGCACGTCAACATGCATTTCAAGTGATATATGCTCATGAATTCCATGATGAACCTAGTGCTGTATCCTATCCTGATGGAGAAGAGCAGGGGAATATGGATACAACTTATGCAACAGCAATGGTTGATGGGGTATTGGCACATCTAACAGAATTAGATGCCATTATTCAAGAACATTCATTAAAACGTAAGGTGGAACATTTAGATAAAGTAGATCGTTCTGTATTACGTTTAGCAATTTGGGAAATGAAATTTTCACCTGAACCATTAGATCCATCTATTGCCATTAATGAAGCCATTCAATTGGCAAAGGATTTTGGATCTGATAATTCCTATAAATTAGTTAATGGTATTTTGGACGGTGTAGTTAAAGGCAAATGAAACAGTACTTTCTAGGCATTGATACGAGTTGTTATACAACGAGTTGTGCTATCGTGGATGAACAGGGCCAAATTCATGGGGAAGCCCGAAAAATTCTAGATGTTAAATCTGGAGAACGAGGCCTACAACAATCGAATATGGTATTTCAACATACACGGGCACTACCTAAATTGATCCAAGAATTACCTCAGTTACCAATTTCTGGTATTGGGGTCAGTGCTTTTCCACGTCGTGAAAAGGATTCCTATATGCCTGCATTTTTAGTAGGCCGTGGACAGGCACAAACGTTATCTCATATCATGAATGTTCCACTTTATGAATTTTCCCATCAAGAAAATCACATTCTAGCAGCTATACGTTCATTGGGGATGGTGCCGAAGGAGCCATTTTTGAGCCTTCATTTATCAGGTGGTACAACGGAATTATTACATTGTACCTATGATGAAAGTGGCTTTTTTGATGTGAAACTCATTGGCGGTGCTATGGATTTACAAGGAGGCCAATTTGTAGACCGTGTAGGTGTTGCATTAGATTTGCCTTTTCCAGCAGGGAGTCATTTAGAGCAATTAGCGCTAGAGTCTGACGCTTATGATGCATTGCCAACCTCTGTGAAGAACGGATATATTAGTTTTGGTGGTCCTTGTAGTGAGGCATTACGTCGTATCGAAAAAGGGGTAGACCCTAAGAATATGGCTCTGGCGCTGTTCAAGTGCATTGGTCGTTCATTGGAAAAACTCTTTGATTACCATATTAAACAATATCCTGTCTCTACAGTTATCGCTGTAGGCGGGGTTATGAGTAATTCCTTATTGCGTTCTAGATTAGAACAACATTTACGACGTAAAGGGATTACCTTATTATTGGCAGAACCACAATTTAGTGTGGATAATGCCACAGGCGTTGCCTATGGCGCATCGCTTTTACACAACAAATAAGCCTATGATACATCGCTAATAATAAGTGATATCATATGTACTACAGATTAGAATTTTTAAAGTAGCAGAATCATATCTGCAGTGGTAAAGGTCTCTCTATGAATATATTTACAATTACACAACTAAATGCACTCATAAAACGTACCTTAGACCGCGAATATTTGCTGAAAAGCTTTTATGTAACAGGCACCATCATCAATGCAAAACGTCATAGTAATGGGCATTTTTATTTTTCATTAAAGGATGAGGAATCTGCCATCGATGTAACTATGTGGTCTAGTACAGCTATGAGCAAAGGGCTAGCAAACCAAGTTAATAATGGTATGCTCGTTACTATCAAGGCGGGATTAAATTTTTATGGTAAAACAGGTCGTTTAAATTTAGTAGTTCAAGATATGCAGGTAGGGGAAAAGAGCCCCTTACAAATTGAATTTGAAGCCTTAAAACGTGAATTGACTGCCTTAGGGTATTTTGATGAGTCTCATAAACAGATGATCCCAGAAATGGCCACTTGTATAGGTCTTGTTACATCAAAATCAGGTGCCGTTTTACATGACATTCTTCATGTGAGTGGTAATAGAAACCCATTAATTCAATTTAAATTATTTTCTGTTCCAGTTCAAGGTGAAAAAGCTGGTCCAGTGATTGCTCGTGGCATTTATGAAGCCGATGCAGATCCAGATGTGGAATTAATCATTGTAGGTCGCGGTGGTGGATCCACTGAGGACTTATGGTGCTTTAATGACCGTGCTGTGGTAGAGGCTATTTATCATGCTAAGAAACCCGTAATCAGCGCCGTAGGTCATGAGACAGATTATACACTCTGTGATTATGTTGCGGATGCTCGTGGTGCAACGCCAAGTCATGCCGCAGAGATGGCAGTAATGCCTTTGGTTGTATTACAAGAACGATTAGCAGAAAAAGAAAATTATTTACACACATATATTCGCACTATGGTGCAACAAAAGAAGCAAGAATTAAGTGCCTTATTTAATAGACGATTAGGTATGCCGGCACTTCAATTTTTACATGGTCAAAAGACTAAATTGCAGGGACTTTCACAACAAATGGAATCTAGTTCCAAAAAGAAAGTGCAAGAGAAAGAACATCAATTAGCATTGCTAGCTAAACAGCTAGACATGTTAAACCCGCTCCATTTAATGGTTAAAGGGTATAGTAAAATCGAAAAAAATCAGAAAGCGATTCAGTCTGTCCAAGATGTGGCAGTCGGTGATTCGTTATCGTTAACAGTGATAGATGGGATTATTACAACCTGTGTTGAGGAGGTAACAAGCGATGGCCGCTTCACTCAAGAACTATGAGAAGAAATATGCAGCATTAGAGGAGATTGTTCGTCATTTAGATGAAAATGAATTATCTATTTCCGAATTGCTCACACAATATAAAAAAGGATTAACCTTAGTTCAAGAATGTTCTCAAATGTTGGACACAGTGGAAACTGAGATTCAACAGATTATTGAAGAAGTTCGTATTTCTGAATAATGGAGCCGATAATGGTAAAACAATATTTAATAGATAGTAAATACATTGTAGAGGGATGGCTCGAAACATTATTAGTATCCCCTAATGAAGAATATAAAAAACTATATGAAGCTATGAATTATAGCTTGTTACAAGGGGGGAAACGTATACGACCTATTTTGACAAAGGCCGTATTAGAATCTCTGGGGGCAACTGTGGAGCCCTATAAGGAGTATGTATGCGCCATGGAGTGCATTCATACATATTCTTTAATACATGATGATTTACCTGCTATGGATAATGATGATTATCGTCGTGGTAATTTGACTAACCATAAGGTTTATGGCGATGGTATGGCCATACTAGCTGGTGATGGACTATTATCCTATGCATTTCAATTGGCTGCACAAAATAAAAATGCAACACCAGAACAAGCTGTAAAAGCTATTTCTATTATAGCTACTGCTGCTGGTCCAGAAGGAATGGTAGGTGGACAAGCCTTTGATTTACAAAGTGAAGGTAAACATTTACCATTACAGGAACTACAAGTGCTACATAAAGGTAAAACGGGAGCTTTATTTGCCGCATCAGTAGAGCTAGGTCTGGTGTTAGGTCATGCAGATCAAAAATCTTATGAAGCGTATATGACTTATGCCAATGCATTGGGGTTATTATTCCAAATCACAGATGATATTTTAGATATTACTGGTACCATTGAAGAATTGGGGAAAACACCAGGTAGCGATTTGAAACTAGATAAATCTACCTATGTATCATTATTAGGCCTTGATGGGGCGCGACAAGAGGCACAACGTGTAGCAGATACTGCCAAACAAGCGCTTTTATCTACGAATCATAGTACGGACATTTTAATTGGCTTGATTGACTATTTATTAGAACGTAGCAATTAATATGACTACATTATTTAATGTGTTAAAGTAATATAAAGTGATTTTTATAATACTGTCTATACCATATGCAATGTTAGTTGAAATGAAATAATCGTATGTAGATAAGTAGAAAAGGATGATAGATATGTTGTCAGAGTTATGGGAAGCTATAAGTCAAAATTACATAGCGCAAGCTGCCTTTTGGGGTTGGGTTTCTGCACAAGTCTTAAAATTTATAATTGTACTCGTAAAAGATCGTACGTTACGTTTAGACCGTCTTGTAGGTTCTGGGGGATTTCCAAGTTCTCATACCTCCTTTGTAATGTCTACAACCACTGCATTACTACTAAAAAATGGACCTGACTCTGATTTATTTATTGTGTCATTGATTTTTTCAATTGTTGTTATGTATGATGCTTCTAATGTACGACTAGAGGCTGGAAGACAAGCTCAAATATTAAACCAGATTGTTGAGCATTTTAAAAAACGAAATATTCTAGTTACGCTAAAAGGATCTCAACAAAGTTTAAAAGAATTATTGGGCCATACACCATTTGAAGTGTTTGGTGGTCTTATTTTGGGTATTGCCGTAGCATATTATCAATATTCTTATATATATAATGGTGTACTATGAGTAAAAAAGAACGTTTAGACGTGTTATTAGTAAATAGAGGCCTTTTTGAAAGCCGTGAAAAAGCCAAGGCCGCTATTATGGCAGGATTAATCTTTATTGGTACTGAGCGTATAGATAAAGCGGGTACTAAAGTAGATATAGAAGCCAATTTAGAAGTAAAAGGCAATACATTACCATATGTAAGTCGCGGTGGGTTAAAACTTGAAAAGGCTATTGAACTATATCATATCGATTTAACGAATGCAGTAATGGTTGATATTGGTGCTTCCACTGGAGGCTTTACCGATTGTGCTTTGCAGAATGGGGCTAAAAAAGTCTTTGCCATAGATGTAGGATATAACCAATTAGCATGGAAACTTCGACAAGATCCTCGTGTTATTAATATGGAAAAACAAAATATTCGTACCGTTACGCCTATTCAATTAGGGGAATTGTCTAATTTTATTTCTATTGATGTAGCCTTTATTTCTTTAGATAAAGTTTTACCAGTTGCTACTACATTATTACAAGCTGATGGTTCTCTTGTGGCCTTAATCAAGCCTCAGTTTGAAGCAGGTCGTGAAAAGGTTGGTAAGGGTGGTATTGTTCGTGATGAAGCTACTCACAAAGAAGTATTACATAGAATATTACAAGTAGCCTATGATTGTGGATTATATTTGCATGGCCTTACGTATTCACCGATTAAAGGCATGGAAGGAAATATTGAATTTTTAGGGTACTTTAAAAAATACAAAGAGGGAGCCTTAGACATTACTGATGAATTAATTAATGACATCGTTACAGAGGCCCATTCCTTATAGGAGTTAATTATGCGTGTTGCTTTTATCCCGAATATGGGGAAAAAAAATATTCTATCTGTCTTGGAAACGGCAGTAAAGCTTTGTAAAGACTATAAAATGGATGTCTATTTTCCTGAAGATGAAGAGGTAAAGGAAATTGCTAAATTAATACATGTATCATCTGACCATATATTACCTAAACCAGAGTTGTTTAAACACGTAGATATGGCACTCAGCTTTGGTGGCGATGGAACCATTATCCATTTAGCGAGACAGATTTTTCCTTATAATGTACCTATTTGCGGTGTTAATTTGGGAGAACTGGGATTTTTAAATCAAATAGAAATTAATCAATTAGAATGTCATTTGCAGCGCATTTATAAAGGTGATTATAATATAGAGAAACGAAATCATTTGCATGCTTATATTGAGCGGGCAGATGGTACGATTACGGAGTTAGAACCTATTATTAACGAAGTGTGTATTACAAAGTATGAACCTGCTAGAATGGCACGTATCAATTTGTCTATTAATAATCATCATACTCAAATGTATCCTGCGGATGGTTTAATTATTTCCTCAGCCACCGGCTCTACGGGTTATAATCTTTCAGCAGGTGGACCTATAATGACACCAGATAATCGTTCGATTATTGTAACACCTTTAGCGCCACATTTAATTCAAGGTGTATCTATGGTACTTAAGGAAAGTGATACATTACAAATTACTATGCCTGAACGTGAACCAGAGTTACATATCTGTATTGATGGTAGTTTTGATTATACTTTTACCAATAAAGATGTTTTGCACGTCAAATCAAATCCTGTGTATTGTCAGTTTGTACGATTTAAAGATCAGCATTTCTTTAGTACATTGTTTAAAAAGTTATCTTCGCGACGAGATGAGTTGTTATAGTAAACGATACTCATGAGTTGCCCTTACTATGGACATCTACATAATATCTTTTGTTCTTGTAAAATTAAGATTAATTATTGTATTAGGATGTGAAAGACATGATCAATATTAATAATGCTGTACAATTTCAACATTTATTATGGGATCGTATCATGCAAGAGGCTCATGTTGTTGTTGACGCTACCTGTGGTAATGGTCATGATTTATTATACTTAGCTGAACATGCCAATGATGGATGCCATCTGTATGGGATTGATATTCAATCTGATGCTATAGCTAAGAGTCAAGAATTACTGCGCCATACACTAAAAGATAGAAGAATATCTATCACATTTATCCAAGGATCACATGAATTGGCTATAGAAGAACAGATAAGCGAAGATTCCATAGATTTATTAATATTTAATCTTGGCTATCTCCCTGGGGGAAATCATTCTATCATTACTACTTGTGAAAAAACGATACAAGCTTTAGAAAATGCTATTCCCAAGTTATCAAAGCAAGGAATTATAACTTTAGTGGTCTATCCTGGTACAGCATCTGGCAAGAATGAACAACTTTGTTTAGAAGAGTTCTTAAGTGGATTAGATCAAAGTAAACACAATGTATGTCATTGGAAGCCTTTGAATCAACGTAATAATCCCCCAGAGCTTTATATGATTCAAGTTAGATAGACGTGATAATTGCTATAAACTAATATGGCGATGTATATGTTGTAATAAAATAGTATATTAGTAATATAGTTTCTGATATTATAAAAAATAGTTATTGATTTTAGTCATATTATATTCAAAAAGACCTTATAAAAGGTCTTTTTTTGTCTATTTTTGAGAAAATGAATAGGATGCATTATTTGTATAAAATAAATAAGCAACATCATAGTTGGTTTTTCTGGTTCCCATGTTTATTGGATTACACGATTCGTAGAATTTTATATTTTATGCATAAATTGTATAATTATCAGTGTGAATATAGGTGAATATTTATGTAAATGTGTTATAATAATAATGGAAAAAATATGTTTTCTATGGTTTTAAAAGGAAGTGAATACCATGAAACGCTATCGTTATAACAAAATAAAAGAAATTGTACAATCTAAAGCTATTGAAACACAAGAGGAATTAGCAGCTGCGTTACTTGAAGAAGGAATTGAAGTTACACAAGCTACTGTATCTCGTGATATAAAGGAATTAATGCTTATTAAAATACCAACAGGAGATGGTCATTATCGCTATGCCTTATCTCCTGAGGAAAATGTAGTATTATCTCGCAGCAGAATCAATCGTTTATTCCAAGATTCTATTATCAAAGTTGATTCTAGCATAAATCTAATTGTATTACATACAATTCCTGGCTCTGCACAATCAGTAGCGTTTTCTATTGATCATGCAAAATGGACAGAGATTATTGGTACATTAGCAGGAGATGACACAATTCTACTGATTGCTCGTACTGAGTCCGATGTGCCGACAGTCATTTCTCGTATAACTGATTTGATGAAAGATTAATACTATGTTGACGCAAATGAGCATCAGAAATTTTGCGTTGATTGAACAAATGAATATTTCCTTTACGGATGGCATAACTATCTTTACTGGGGAAACTGGGGCTGGTAAATCTATACTCATGGATGCCTTTAGTATTCTTCTGGGTGAACGCGCTAGTAACGAGTTTATCCGTCATGGTAAGGATAGTTTTGTCATTGATGGGACATTTGATATTAGTCAACACAAAAGCTTATTAACTTTATTAGAAGCAAAAAATATAATTGTTGAAGATGAACAATTGATTTTGTCTCGTTCATTCAATCGCAATGGTAAGTCAACCATATTGGCGAATGATCAAGCGATTCCTTTGAAAGCACTCAAGGAAATTGGACAAGAATTAGCTGATATTCACGGACAATATAGTAATCAAGAATTATTAAATGCTACAACTCACCATAATTATTTGGATACATATAATGATGATGCCAGACAAGCCTATGTGCAATATAAGAGTAAGTATAGCGCTTATATAGAAGCGAAACGTCAGGTGGATCATTTGAGTGAAAATATGACAGAACGGGCTCGTGAATTGGATATGCTTAGCTTTCAAATTGACGACATTGAAGATGCGGGCCTTACTATTGGTGAGGATATAGCTATTGCGGAGGAATTAAAACGCCTTGACAGTTTTGACCACGTGGATAAAGTGTTACGTGAATGCTATGATGCCTTTTATGGTGGTCGCCATCCATTATTTGATACGGTAAATACCATTAAGGTTGAGATGAATGATTTAATTCGTTATGATGAGCAAGTCAAAGAAATCTCTGAGCTTGTGAACTCCGCCTATTTCCAATTAGAGGAAGCGGCCCAATCCTTAGATCGTTATCGTGACTCTATCAGTTATGATGAAGAACGGTATGCCTATTGCCAGGAACGAGATTCTGTCATTTATGGTCTCAAGAAAAAATATGGAGATACTGTAGAAGATATTCTTGCTTATGAGGCAAAAGCACAAAATCGATTAGAGGAATTAGAACATCAAGTGTTTGCACAAGATGAACTGGCATCTCAGCTCGTTCAATGTGAAGCAGAAGCAAGAAAGGCTTTAGCTAATTTACGTAAGATACGTGAAACAACAGCTGCTATTGTGGCAAAACAATTGCAAGCTGAATTAAGCCAACTCGGTATGGAAAAGAGTGAAATTTCCTTTAATATCGTTAATTCAGATACTTTGACCGCACTGGGTGCTGATTCCATTGAACTATTATTCAGTGCTAATAAAGGGGAACAGTTACTGCCACTTCATAAGGTAGCCTCTGGTGGTGAGTTAGCACGTATTGCGTTAGCATTTAAATCTGTATTTACTGGTGATACTCATAAAACACTTGTATTCGATGAGATTGATGTCGGTATTAGTGGTGATATTGCCTTAAAAGTAGCGGAAAAGATTTTAGCGATTTCCAAGCATAATCAAGTATTTTGTATTACTCATTTACCACAAACGGCAAGTATTGCAAAACAACATTATCATTTGGCCAAAATAGAGCAAGAAGGACGTACAATTTCTACATTAAATATATTGACAGAAAAAGATCGTTTATCACAAATTGCGTCTATGATGTCAGGTAAAGGTATGTCAGAAACGGCATTAGCTGCTGCCAAAGAATTGGTGGCTCATTTTAAAAAATAGAGATGAAGACAATCAGTCCCGTTAGATATTGTAAATAGTTGACGTGGACTGATTTTTTAAGTATACTTTATGTATTGTAATAGAGGTGCAAATGCAAAGAGTACATATATTTAGCTTGGTAGGCATTGAGATATATGAAAAGGTGTAATTGCCGAAGTGATAATTTACCGAGGGTTATTGCTGGTCGTTTGTTTAAGAGACACTCGACTGTCATCAATATTTGATGGAGTGCTATTTCATTGAGCTTTTACATACTATTTTTTGTGGTTTGCAAGAGATATAAATGTGTATAGATTGCCAGTGGATTTCCTCCACTGGTTTTTTTCGTATAGGAGGGCACTATGCTTAGAGTTATGGTCTGCGGTGCAGGCGGTAAAATGGGGCGTGAAGTTGTAAAAGCTGTTCATGCTGATGCTGAATTAGTAATGGCCGGAGGTATTGATCCAAGTCAAGCGGGTAATGATGTAGGAACTGTAGCCGGTATTGAATCATTACACATTCCAATGGCAGCATCTTTAGATGAGGTGCTCGGTGAAAATAAACCTGATGTAATAGTAGACTTTACATCGCCTTCTATTATCTTTGAAAATGCTAAAAAGATTTTAGGCGCAGGTGTTCATATCGTTATCGGAACAACTGGACTTTCACAAGAACAACGAGATGAACTAGCCGCTATCGGCAAAGCAAACAATGCTAATTGCTTGGTAGCTCCAAACTTTTCATTAGGCGCTGTGATGATGATGAAAGTATCCGCAGAACTAGCACAATATTTCCCAAATGTGGAAATCATTGAATTACATCACAATCATAAATATGATGCACCATCTGGTACAGCTGTATTGACAGCTAAATTAATCAATGAAGCGAAAGCAGCCGCTAATGTTGTGGCCACTGAGGATCTAACTCGTGAAAGTTTGCCCGGTGCTCGTGGTGCTAAAGTGGATGACGTAACAATTCACAGTGTAAGATTACCAGGTTATGTAGCACACCAAGAGGTTATTTTTGGTGGTTATGATGAAGTATTAGTCGTTCGTCACGATAGCTTGAGCCGACTATCCTTTATGCCTGGCGTTGTATTAGCATGTAAAAAAATTGTTGAACATCCAGGTTTAACATATGGATTAGAACATTATCTATAATAGCTAAAAAATAGGTACTATAATATTATGTATGAATACATGTTATAAATTTGTATATAATGTGATATTGATGGTAGATATGCTACAATTGAGAGTATAAGAGACAATATAAGAACATTCGAATTAATATAGGAGATTTAATCATGAAAAAACCAAACGTTGCCATTTTAGGGGCTACAGGTGCTGTAGGTGCAGAATTTATTACATTAATTGGGGAACGAAATTTTCCCTACGAAAATCTAAAATTATTGGCATCTGCACGCTCTGCAGGTACAGAACTAGTAGTTAATGGTCAAACTTATGTGGTAGAAGAAGCAACACCTGAATCTTTCGACGGTATTGATATCGCTTTATTTGCTGGTGGTTCTATCTCCAAAACATTGGCTCCTGAAGCTGCTAAACGCGGAGCTATCGTTATCGATAACTCCAGTGCATTCCGTATGGATCCAGAGGTACCATTGGTAGTACCAGAGGTTAATCCAGAAGATATTCTCACACACAAAGGTATTATTGCGAACCCAAACTGTTCTACAATTATCATGTCCTTAGGTTTAAAACCACTTCATGATTTATCACCTATTAAGCGTATCATTGTTAGCACATACCAAGCCGTATCAGGTGCAGGTAAAGAAGGTATTGAAGAACTTGAAAATCAAGTACGTGAATATAATGAAGGCAAAGAAATGACTGCTAACCTTTTGCCTACAGGTTCAATGCCTAAACATTATCCAATTGCATTCAACTTGATTCCTCAAATTGATGTGTTCTTAGATAATGACTATACTAAAGAAGAAATGAAAATGGTCAACGAAACTCAAAAGATTTTACATGATGATTCCATTCAAGTAGTACCAACTACAATTCGTGTGCCTGTATATCGTTCCCATTCCGAATCTGTATTAGTTGAAACAGAAGAACCTGTATCTGTAGAAGACTTCCGTGCAGCCTGTGCAAACTACCCTGGGTTACAAGTCAAGGATAACCCTGCTAATCAAGAATATCCAATGCCTTTATATACATCTAATAAAAATGATTGTGAAATTGGTCGTATCCGCAAAGATTTGTATAATGATAAAGGTATGAACTTCTGGATTGTTGGTGATCAAATTCGTAAAGGTGCTGCATTAAATGCCTTACAGATTGCTGAATATATTGTAGAAAAACAAGCATTTTAATTTATACGGAGGAATATTATGAAAACCTTTGGCCGTGTATTAACCGCCATGATTACGTCATTTAATGAAGATGGCTCCGTAAATTTTGAAAATACAGTAGCCATTGCAAAACACTTATTGGCAAATGGTTCGGATGGACTTGTTGTGTGTGGCACTACTGGTGAAAATCCAACTATGTCCAAAGCTGATAAAATTCAATTGTTCAAAGAAATCGTTGCAGCTTGTGGTGATCAAGGTACTATTATTGCTGGTGTTGGTAGTAATGATACAAAAGCAACTGCAGAGTTTGCAAAAGAAGTTTCTGAGATTTCTGGTATTGATGGTTTATTAGTTGTAGTGCCATATTATAATAAACCTAATCAAAAAGGACAATATTTACACTTCAAAACCGTGGCTGAAGCAACTACATTGCCTATTATGGTATATAATGTACCAAGTCGTGTAGGTACAGCTATTTCACCTGCAACTATTGCAAAATTACACCATGAATTCCCATATATTAATGCAGTTAAAGAAGCCAGCGGTAACTTGGCGATTGGCACAGAAATCAAAAAATTATTACCTAATGATGACTTTATGTTATATAGTGGTGATGATGGATTAACATTGCCATTATTATCAGTAGGTGGTGTTGGTGTTATTTCTGTAGTAGCTCATATAGCGGGTATTGAAATGAATAACATGATTCAAGCTTTTGAACAAGGCGACTTATCAACGGCTATGAAAATCAATCGAGATTTATTCGATATTACAAAAGCTATGTTTGTTACAACAAATCCTATTCCTGTAAAATATGCATCTCGCCAAATCGGCTTGCCAGCAGGGGCGTTCAATTTACCAATGTGTGAACCAAATGATGAAGAAGCCGTAGCTATAGACAATGCATTAGCAGAATTTAAAAATAATAAATAGTTTTAATTAAATCAGCTTCTTGTATTTTGATAAAGAATATTGATTATAAATCATGACCACCCGTCTAACGGGTGGTTTGCTCACAGGCTTTAAGCCTGAGTTACCGGCCAGCGCCTTAAGACGCTGCCTTTCACTTCGTTCAATCCACATTGCCCTTGCCACTTTAGCTAAACCCTAAAGGGCATATTGTCTACTTGCCACCCTTAAAAGGGTCCTCATATTCTTTAATACTAATTTTATCCG
>SAAC01000061.1 GCA_009929605.1 Negativicutes bacterium | reverse complement strand
ATATACAAAATGTATATATACTGTATAATTATCGAATAAATCTACAAAACCTCCAAAACCTCCTAAAACTAGCTATTTTGCTAATTCCAGGAGGTTTTATATGTTTATTTTGTGACCGACACGGAATCTATTTGTGTACCATCTGACAAAAAGGCATTGAGCGTCAATTTATTTTCGCTTACATCCATAGTCATGTAATTATCTGTTTCAGGTTGTGGTGCCACCACTATATCAAGAGGGTGATTAATCCACAAGTTTTGATATCGCACATCTCCAGCTACACCAGTGATGATGTATAATGGACCACTTTCGTTTCTTTCAAAATTACGAATATGTCCACGATTACGATACGTATGATAATGAGCGGATAATACTACATCAACATTGAACTCATCAAAGATCGGCATGAATGTTTCGCCAATATCATTGATACCTGGTTCCCAGTTGGTTTTTGTATTTTTATAACGAATAGAATCCTTATGCATCAACACAACGGTCCATTTTTTAGTATTATTGGCCAAATCCTGACGAAGCCATGCTACTTCATCGTCGCGAAGATTATCGTGGAACCCTTCGGCCTCTTTAAATTGCGTATCTAGAACCACATAATGAACATCACCAAAATCATAGGAATAGTAGCGATTTTTGTATTCGTCATTTCCATTGGATGGCAATGTGAAATAATTTGTATACGCCACAGGCTCACGAACCTTCCAATCTAAATTATAGGTTTCATGATTCCCCATCAATGGAGCAAATGCAGTTCTTGAGGCTAATGGTTCAATAGAATTAAACCAAGCGCGCCATTGAGAGGCTTGCTCACCATTATCCACGAGATCCCCCATGCTCACATAGAGGGCTGCATTTGGGTTACGCTGTACCGAATCTTTCACGAGTTTAGCCCATCCGCTATAATCAGCAGACTGGGAATCTGGGTAAATCAGCACTTGATAATCATGGGCGCCGGCCGTTGTTAATTTGTACCAGTTACTACGTTTATTGCCATAGCCCACTCGATATTCATACGTCGTATTAGGCGTCAATTCAGCAATTGTCGCTTCATGAATATATGATGTTGTCCCATCATCTGTGAAAGCACGATTCGTAGCATTTACAGATTTAATATCTGACGAATTGGCCACACGGTATTCTACGATGGCACCGTCCTCAGAAATATCCGATTGCCACATAATCGTACGGCTCGTACTATTATTTTGGGCGACAATTTGTCGTACATAACGACCTTCTGATTCATGTAATGGCGCCTCAGATTGCCCCGTAATATGGGCGTACGCACTCATCACATTACGGGCCAATGGTGTCGCCAAAGAAATAGGTCCCACCAATCAAGGCCACTGCCACACCAATGGCAGCTATAATTTGTTTACGTTTCATATGTATATTACTCCTATACAAAACTAATGTATCGTTTAATACGCTATAACTCTATTAGAACAAACGAGCTACAGTTCCGTAAGATTACCGTACTAGCTACACACTATCTAAAATAACCCCACGTAATATCCATTCACAATAACCTCGATTTCACCTGTCCGTGGATGGAACAGCAATCCATGAATTGGCACATCCTCTGGAATCAATGGATTCATGCGCAATTCGTCTACCGTTTCCTCAACGTTTTCGCCTGGATGTTGAAATCCATCAGCCCAATGCTCCATTTCGCGACGTATCATATGAATAGCCTCTGGCGCAATACCGCGGGCAAGCATTTTCTCAGATAAACTGGCTGCCGTCGTTTTAGACATACCACATTCATGATGACCAATAATAAAGATTTCGTTCACACCAAGCTCATAAATACAAACGAGCAAACTACGCACAACACCATCAAAAGGTCCCGTTACACAGTTACCCGCTGTTTTAACGATTTTCGCTTCACCACGGCCAATGTCCATGGCATCCTCCAAAAAATTGACGAGACGCGTATCCATACACGTAACAATGGCCATTTCTCGGCTTGGCATTTTGCTACATTTTGTATCAGTATCCACATAGCTATTATTTTCATCCTCGATGTAGGATTGATTAAACTTTAAAATTTCATCTAATAAGGTCATACTTGCTCCTTTATAGGTGTACTTACAATGTTATGATGAAAGCTACCTTAGCACTTTATCCACTCTTCATCACCCATTGTATTAAAACAAAATAGGTAGCAACTACTACATTACGCAATAGATGCTACCTATATTTTACCACACTTTATTTAGTTTTATCGATATAATTAATGTTGATTAATTTTCTTAAGCGTATCGAATACCGCACTCATATCTTGTTTTACAATTTGTTTTTGTAAATTGTACTGCTCACGATAGAATTGTTTGTTACTTTCATCAGCATGGAAGGTCTGTTTCACCTTAAAATTAGCCGTCACGGCCTCCGTAATATCAGGAATATCTCCTACTGCATAGGCACCCACAATACAATTGGTAGCCACGGCCCCCTCTGCATTTTCTGGTGTCACAATATCACTGCCCAACATGTCCGCCTTGATCTGGTTCCAAACGTTACTACGGCTGCCCCCTTCGGTAACAGTAATACGGTTAAGATTAACACCGGCACTGCGATAGAGATCTGTAATTTCCATATAATCATAACCGATAGCCTCAAGCACGGCATGCCACATAGTAGCTTGATCCGTATCCATCGTCATATTGAGGAAACAACCTGTGGCATTTTTTATATCATTCGTGCCACCTGTGAGGTACGGCAAGAAAAATACACCATTTGAACCTGGTGAAACTTGTGCAGCACCATCATTAAGGATGTCATAATAGGAACCATCGCCTTCATGACCACAAATATTATCCTTGAACCAACGAAGTGCTAAACCGCCTGTACGAATGTATCCCCAGTAGAAATACAAATTCGGCAAGGTGCCACTATTAAAAATAAGGCCCGCCCCTTTTTTACTGAGTTCCGGAATGATACCATTGGTGGACACACAGAACATAGAGCATGTACCTGCCACATCGACGGCTTGACCAGCCTTGATATTGCCAGAGCCAATCATGGATTGCATCGTGTCACCAGCGCCACCGCAAATAGGAATGCCCGCAGGTAGACCTGTAGCCTCCGCCATTTCCGCTGTCAAGTGACCAATAATATCCCAAGGTTTCACAATGCGGGGCATCATGGTTTCAGAAATGCCGAGAATTTCTAATTGTTCAGTAGACCAAACCTTTTCCTCCACCTTATAACCAAGGCCCCAGCCTGACATGGCACCCCAATCTATAAACATATCAGCTGCCTTGAGACCTGCTAAATGAGCTAATATATAAGGTGCATTATGGATAAATTTAGCAATGGTTCCAGTCCATTGCTCTTGGTGTTTTAAAAACCACCGAGCAAATAAGGCGGGATACATACATTTAGGTTCAGGATTACCTGTTTCCTTACCCCAAATATCTAAATCCCAACCATTCATTTCGATTTCGTCCTCTTGAGTACGAGAATCTAGGTAGTTAATATATGGCGTTATGGCATTACCTTCGGCATCAACACCAGCAATACCACAGATAATACCATCGCCCATAATGGATCGGATTTGGTTCACATCGATGTGTTTTTCTTCTAGTTGGACTACACAATCCTTCATACCTTTAATAGCCAATGCTAGGTATTCATCTACATCCATATTAACCCAACCTGGATGTGGATATGACAATGTGGTCGGTGATGTAGAGGATGCGACAATTTGCATATGTTCATCATAAACAGCAACTTTGACAGATTGCGTACCTGCGTCAAAGCCGAGATAGTATCGACTCATAAGAATACTCCTTAATAATCAGGTGTAGACAATGCCTCAATGGCGACACTGCCACCACGAACGACTTCAATACGATTCACAAACATATCTTTAAAGAGGTTAATCATGTCATTGTTCTTGGATACTGTTTTAACACATTGTATAAGAACAGCTTTCTTATTATAATCTACTACTTTTAAATCAAAGGTTTTTGCAATACGAAAAATCTCTTGCTTGTCTCCTTCTTTGCAACTATTCACCTTAATAAATAGCAGTTCTTTCTTGGTTATAGGCATATCTGTGAAATCAATAACCTTAATGACCTCTACACTGCGATTCAACTGTTTGATAATTTGCTCAAATGTTAAATCATCGCAAGTCAACTCAATGGTCATGCGAGACATAGTAGAGTCCTCTGTTTCCCCTACCGTAAGTGTATCGAGGTTATAATTTTTACCAGCGAACAAGCCAGAGATTTTTGCTAGTACGCCAATTTGGTTTTCTACATAGGCAGAAATACAACGTTTTTTGGTGATAACTGTATTTTCCATATTAGCTATTGTGGAGCCTGTAGGCACCACTTCTCCTTTCTCTAGTCTTTGTCCTTTAATAACATTTCTGACAGTGATTTACCAGCTGGCACCATTGGCAATACATTAATTTCCGTTGGTATCACAAATTCAAGCACTGTTGGGGCTTCCTCATGCTTATCAGCAAATTTGAAAGCCTTTGCAATATCTGATTCCTTCGTCACGCGCATGCCCTTCGCACCATAAGATTCTGCTAATTTCACAAAATCTGGCACATATTCAAATTCACCATTATCAATCATCTCTTGCGTTAACACGCGACTTTCATCAGGCTGTAAATTCGTACAAGCATACCGTTTATCATAGAACAATTGTTGCCATTGACGCACATTACCAAGAAAACCATTATTCAATATGATCAAGGTTACAGGCAATTTATAATGTACAGCAGTAGCTAATTCTTGAATATTCATTTGTACTCCACCATCACCAGAGATAGCAAATACGCGTTTATTAGGATTACCAATCTGCGCACCTATAGCGGCAGGAAATCCGTAGCCCATCGTGCCAAGCCCACCAGATGTTAAGAGTTGATGATTCCCCTCTACCGCAAGGAATTGTGTCGTCCATAACTGATTCTGACCAACGTCAGTGGATACAATTGGATTCTTGTAGTGCTCGTTGATATAGGTTATAACCTTCTCCGGCGTAATTTCTGTCCCCTCTTGCGTGATAGGATAATCATTTTTCAGTTGTTGTAAATCCGTTGGCCAAGAACCCAAATCGTGAGGTTTCATATATTCCAATAGTTTTTCGACGGCTAATTTAGCATCTGCCACAATTGGAATGTGAACCTTAATATTTTTTGAAATAGATGCCGCATCAATATCGATATGAATAATTTTACATTTCTGTGCAAACGTGCTCAATTTACCTGTTATGCGATCATTAAAGCGGGTTCCAATAGAAATCATCACATCACATTCGCTAAGCGCCACATTTGGTGCATAGCCACCATGAATACCTACATTACCAAGGTATAATGGATGCCTAGAGGAAATCGCCCCTTTCCCCATCAAAGTAGTTACTACAGGGATACCTGTTTTCTCAACGAGTTCCGTGAATAATTGATTAGCACCAGAGATATTGATGCCACCACCGATAAGGAATATAGGTTTTTTGGCCTTTCCTATTTCAGATACAGCCTTTTTAATTTGACCCACATGAACGGTTTCATTTGGCTTGTACCCACGAATATTAACCTCTGTAGGATAATCTTCTGGGCCCATTTCATTTTGAATATTTTTAGGGATATCGATGAGTACAGGCCCTGGACGGCCTGAGCGAGCAATATAAAAGGCATCTTTTATGATACGCCCCAATTGTTTTCGATCCCGTACAGTTACTGTATATTTACAGATATTACGACAAATACCGACAATGTCAATTTCTTGGAACGCATCATTCCCCATCAATTGTAATGGTACTTGCCCTGTAAAACATACCATAGGTACACTATCATAGTTCGCTGTAGCAATAGCGGTTACTAAATTTGTTGCACCAGGTCCACTTGTTGCTAATAGAACACCAACTTTGCCAGTACTACGTGCATAACCATCTGCGGCATGCCCCATCGCTTGTTCATGACGTGGAAGAATTACGCGCACTGTATCCTGCTTGTATAATTCATCCATAATATCGATGGTAGCTGCACCAGGATAGTTAAATAGAATATCAACGTTCTCTTCTTGTAATGCCTTCACTAAATAGGCTGCACCAGTAATCATAATATCCCCCAATTCTAAGCACAATCTATATCTAAAAATTTGAATATCGAAAAAATTGTGTTATACTACAAATGTAACAAATATACAGTTAAGAATACAGTATTTTATGTACAATTGTATTTCTCTATTATACAATATTTTCTCATATTTTACCTATGAAAGGTTGATTACCATGAAAGAAATTTTAGGTTTCCACTTAATCGGTTGTCCTTATTGTGCTAATGCATTCCGTGCTATTGATGAATTGAAAGCAGAAAATCCGGCTTACGAAAACATCAAAATTAACTGGGTAGAGGATCAAGATGCTCATGAGTTATTCAAAACTCACCCTTATGAGTACTACCCTAATCTTTGGTTTGACTTTGATAAACAATACGAAGCGCAACCAGGTGAAAGCTATGCCCAAACAAAAGCATTCATCAAAGCTGTGTTTGACAAAGCTCTATAATCAAATTACATTCAACGTGACTTCAAAGCCCCTCGTGACAAGATATGTCTTATCGCGAGGGGTTTTCTCTAGGAGATATAACGATGAAATTATCCTTACTCAACTTAGTGCCAGTACGAGCAGGTCAAACTTATAAAGATGCTATTGACTCGTGACCAACCAACGTCAACCGTTGCAACCTCCTGTTGAAAGTGACGACCACATTTTGGATCACATTCCAGAAACTACTGAGATTCCTCACTTCGGACCAGTTAACTTCCAAGTTACTACCATTAGCCATCGAGAACGCATGATTGTGGAACGGATGCAAGCGATTTCCTTTGTGGGATCACCAAACACCGTGCGGCAACAAATTACAGATTTGTCACATCATATCGAATTTGACGAAATTATGGCTCAAACACTCATCTATGATGAAAGTAAACAACATTCTTCTTATGAGTTGTTGAAAGAAATTGTGGATACACTATAATAATTAAAATTTTATCTACAAGAAGTCTCCATTTTATCTATAACCCCTATTTGATAATGCAGACCTAAGATAACACAAAGAACCTGGTAGCTATCATGGCTAACAGGTTCTTTGTTGAATTTTAGTTGCAAATACCTTGCTATTGTGGATATATCGTGTCTTATTAACGTTCTTTTTCACAGATGTGATTAAAACATCGTATTAGTATGTACTGCTGTTTCTGGAACATCTTGAATTACATCCCAATGTTCAATGATTTTTCCATCTTTAATACGGAAAATGTCTACCGCCGCTTGTCCACGATCTGTAGCATTTAACTTAATATGATTATGGATGAATACCAAATCACCTTCTGCTGCTACGTGTTTAATTTCGGCTGTACTTTCAGGAAATTCTGCTAAAAATCCAGCCACTGCCTCTTTGAATGGTTTCTTACCATCTGGATAGGTTGGGTTATGTTGAATATATTTAGACCCCACCATGGAGTCAACCACCTCTAAATCATGTTGATTGAATAAGGCATTCCAAAATGTCACTGCGATTTCCTTATTCGTCGCTGCTTCTGCAGCCTTTTTAGCCAATGCATCTTTATTAGCTTTTGTCACTTCTGTTTTTTGTACCTTTTCAATTTCCTGTTGAGATACGAGAGGAATAGATCGCGGTGCCACTACTGGTTGTGATATTGTTGCATTTGCTGTAACTACATCGTCTGCGCTAACCACACTAGCAGAACTCATAAATGCTACTGCAAATAAAATTGCTAAACTGCGTTTCATGTCTATCTCCTTCTTATATATGGGAATCGTTATTACTGTATGTTCCTAGTATAGATGATTTATACTTCACTCACAAGATACTATCCTAGAAGATACGTTCATATTATCAAATAAACATATTGACACATCTACCCATTTAACGAATTCCCACAGTTAATTAGGAAGAATAGTTTTTACACTATGCCCATAGTATGGTATAATTTTTGAAGTATTATACATGCGCCTATAGCTCAGGGGATAGAGCGCCGGTCTCCGGAACCGGGTGCGCAGGTTCGAATCCTGCTAGGCGCACCAAGTAAACAAGCG
>SAAC01000060.1 GCA_009929605.1 Negativicutes bacterium | reverse complement strand
TATTGGCACTGGTGCCACAGCTTCTGGTACAAATAGCATTTCCATCGGTACCGGAAATATAGTGACAGGCAATAACTCTGGTGCTATCGGTGACCCAACAACAATTTCTGGTAATGCGTCCTACTCCTTAGGTAATGACAATAGTATTCCTACAGATAATACATTTGTAGTAGGTAACAATGTGACTGCTACGGCAGACAACTCTGTATTCCTTGGCGATAACACAGCTTATGTAGCGCAAGGTTCTACTACAGAGGGTTTGTCTACAACTTACACAAGTAGCACTATCGGTTCTCGTACTTACAGCTATGCTGGTGGCGATACTAATACTGGTGTTGTTTCCGTAGGTAGTGAAAGTGGCACACGTCGTATTCAAAACGTATCCGCTGGACTTGTAAGTGCTACGTCTACAGATGCCATCAATGGCAGCCAATTATATGCCGTTGCTAATACATTAGGCACTGAAATCGATACTTTAAGTAATATAGTAAATAACATCAACACAAACTTCTACGGTTCCCTCAATCGATTAGATAACAAAATCAATAAAGTAGGTGCTGGTGCCGCTGCATTATCCGCACTCCACCCGCTTGATTTTGATCCAGATGAAAAATGGAACTTTGCTGCAGGTTATGGTAACTATAACAGTGCCAATGCCATGGCATTAGGTGCATTCTACCGTCCGAATGAAGACACTATGTTCAGCATTGGTGGGTCCATGGGCAATGGTATGCTCGAAGGCTATCCAGATGGTACTTTCAAAGGTAACCAAGCTATGACTCGTTACGAAATTGCAGCATTATTCTACAGAGCCCTCAAAAACGGTGCCCCTGTAGATGACACCATGGATCGTGCTATGAATGAGTTCGAATCTGAGTTCCGTCAATTGCGCCTAGAACATTTCCGTGTAGACCGCATTTCTGGCAAAGACAATGACCGCCATAAAATAGAACGTATCCGTGTGAATAATGAAGATAATAAAGAAAAAGGAATCTACAAAGACGTATATGGTTCTATCATTCAAAAATAAACTTTATCGGATATAACAAAGAGCACAAAACATTAGAAAAAATCTCCACGATAATTTGTGGAGATTTTTTTATTGCTACCTCACTGAGATATCGCCTGTATTAATTTCATCTTGTCTGGATAGGCAACAAACTGCAAGTCCACTTGCATCATATAGAGCCCCCCGCTATTACTGACAGCTTGTATTTCTTCCCAACTTTCAGTAAAACCTATAATTTGCTCATAGGCAAGAAATACAAAGTATGCCTCCTCGTGAAAGAGTATATCGAATCGCTCCCGTAAATCAATGGGACCACGCAAGATAACAAGGCCTTTTTCACAGATGAACACCTTTGGGTCTGCAATGTGATGTGTCCACCACAATACGATAACCAACACTGCATAGTCAATAAATTTAGCGAATAGCTCCGTTGTTCCCCGCGAATGATAGACTGCAAATACCATGATGATAATTGCCAGTATACGTCCAATCCAATTTAGAGCCTTGTGATTAGCAATTTCTTCCTTCACCTGTCCACAGGGAAATTTTTCAAATACTTCTTGTTTAGTCATAGTACACCTTTATTGATACGTCCATGGGGGCATCCTCTAAGGATATCCATGGCTAAACGAATTCTTAAATAAATAGGCCCCAAGTCGGGGCCTATTATAGTCTCACCCGCTAAAATAATCAACGGATTATAGTTTAGTTATCAAATGATTAACGGCGGCAAAGGCCCATAGCGAGTTCTACTTTGCGATACATTTCGCTAGCTTTTGCATGCGCTTTTGCAGCACCTTCATCGAGAATGTTATCGAGCAATTCAGGGCTGTTAATCAATTCATTGTAATGATCTTGAATTGGTTTCAATGTATCTACCAATAAATCAGCAATATCGCCTTTGAAAGCGCCATAGCCTTTACCACTGTACATTTCCTCAATTTTTTCATAGCTATCTTTTGTAATAGCACGGTAAATGCCCATCAAGTTAGAAATGCCAGGTTTGTTTTCTTTATCGTAACGCACACAGTTATCAGAGTCAGTTTGAGCACGTTTCAATTTTTTCACAATCACATCTGGTGCGTCTAACAAGCGAATTGTCGCATTTTGATTTTCATCAGATTTAGACATTTTCTTCGTTGGCTCTTGCAAACTCATAACGCGAGCGCCGCCTTCACCGATTTTAATGTCCGGCACTACAAATGTTTCACCAAACAAACGGTTAAAACGTTCAGCCAATATACGAGTTAATTCCATGTGTTGTTTTTGGTCATTCCCTACTGGTACGTAGTTTGTGCCATACAACAAGATATCTGCAGCCATCAATGGCGGGTATGTCAACAATGCTGTTGGTACGGATTCACCACGTTTTTGTGCTTTATCTTTGTATTGTGTCATGCGTTCCAATTCACCTACATAGCTGATGGATTGCATAATCCAGCCCAATTTAACATGCTCTGGTACTTCAGATTGTACGAACAATGTTACTTTTTTAGGGTCCAAACCAACTGCCAAATATAGGGCTGCTAAATTACGTGTATTTTGGAATAATTCCTTTGGATCCTGTGGTACAGTAATCGCATGTTGGTTAACGATACAATAATAACATTCATCAGTATCTTGGTATTCTAGGAAATTGCGCAAGGCCCCTAAATAATTGCCCAATGTCAATTCACCGCTTGGTTGAATGCCTGAAAATATAACTGCCATTGTACTGGCCTCCTCTTATCTATTTGGTGAAAGTATAATCGATAGCCATAGAAGGTATTCTATGGCTATCTTTTAACTTATAAATTTAGTATTCGCTTATCTATGTGCTCGTTTACGGGTATTTCCCCGCGAAAGCATGACCTAGTGAACAATCTCATATTACTCTACAGTAACGGATTTTGCCAAGTTTCTTGGTTTATCTACATCAGCACCACGAGTGATGGCTGCATAGTATGCCAACAATTGTAATGGCACCACGGCTAAAATTGGAGCGATGAATTTATTAGCACGAGGAATATAGATGGTGTGATCCACATGTTTCGCGATTTCTTCGTCGCCTTTCATACCGATACCGATAACAACTGCTTCACGAGCTTTTACTTCGCGGATGTTGCTGATCATTTTATCGAATACATCTTCTTGTGTAGCTAACGCAATCACAGGTACGCCTTCTTCGATCAATGCTAATGTACCATGTTTCAATTCGCCACCAGCGTAAGCTTCTGCATGGATGTAGGAAATTTCTTTTAATTTCAACGCACCTTCCATAGCTACCGCGTAGTCAATGGAACGTCCAAGGAAGAACGCATCAGTTTTGAAGCCATAATGCTTAGCGAAGGCTTTCATGTCTTCGTCTACTTCAAAGATAGTATGAATCAATTCTGGTAATTCATGGATGCCTATCAAAATATCTTTTGCCAACGCAGCATCAAGTTTACCATTTAATTGGCCAAGATATACAGCGAACAATAAACCTGCTACCAATTGTGTGGTATAGGCTTTTGTGGATGCTACAGAGATTTCTGGACCAGCCCAAGTGTAAACTGTTTGATTAGCTTCGCGAGAAATGGAAGAACCTACTACGTTTGTAATCGCCAAGGAGCGAGCACCAAGACGTTTTGCTTCTTTCAAAGCCGCCAATGTATCACTAGTTTCACCAGATTGGCTGATAACGATGCACAATGTAGAGCTGTCAGTCAATGGATTGCTGTAACGGTATTCGGACGCGATTTCCACATTAACAGGAATGCGAGCTAGGCTTTCAATGTATTTTTTTGTCACAAGGCCCGCATGGTATGCTGTACCACAAGCAACGATTAAAATATTTTTGATACTATCTACGTCAGATGCTTCCCAGTTCAATTCACTGAACAACGCTTGAGACATATCCTCAGAGATATGCGTACCAAATGTGTCGCGAACGGCTTTTGGTTGGTCATGAATTTCTTTCAACATGAAGTGTTCATAACCACCCTTTTCAGCAGCCTCTGCATTCCAAATTACATGGAATACTTTTTTGTTGATAGGGTTACCAGCACGATCAGATACGGATACGCTATCTTTCGTAACGATGGCAATTTCGCCATCGCTCAAGATGTATGTATCACGAGTATAGTTGATAATAGCTGGAATATCGGAGGCAACAAAGTTTTCGCCTTTGCCCAAACCGATAACTAATGGGTTTTCTTTTTTAGTACAGATGATTTTATCTGGTTCGTCCGCACAGATGATTTCCAATGCATAGGCACCATCAACGCGATCAAGCATACGACGAACAGTACCTTCAAAATTACCATCATACATATCTGCTAACAAGTGAGCGATAACTTCTGTATCTGTTTCAGATTTGAAATGGTAACCTTTTTGAAGTAATTCTTCTTTCAAAGGCATATAGTTTTCAATGATACCATTGTGAACTACAGCAAATTTCATATTTTCATCCGCATGAGGATGAGAGTTCATATCGGATGGACGACCATGCGTTGCCCAACGAGTATGACCAATACCTACTACGCCTTCGTTTGGATCTTGTTTAACGATGGCCTCTAAATTAGCAAGACGGCCAACCTTTTTTTGAATTCTGATAACATTATTGGCACCGATAACAGCGATACCTGCGGAATCATAACCACGATATTCTAATTTCGCCATACCATCCAATAAAAAATCTGCAGCTTGATTAAAGCCAATATATCCTACGATACCACACATAAATGTGACCTCCTGTAAGTGTTCTTAATGTATAAAACTCACTCAGATAATCTTTGTCGCAGCTGTTACCAACTGTTTTTGCCTTATCTGTTACGACATGAGTGTGCCGAGAGAGCATCCGCTGATGATTCGATAACCCTCTGCCTCGTCGGCCATAACGGCTGTCTCCGTTTGGCACCTGCGCTATTCGAATGTACGAATTTAGGTATCCTTTCTGAAAGTTCCGACAGATCTGGGTGTATTAACTCTATATATACCAACCTATATTATATAGGAATTGCCTGCATCCTGTAAAGACTGAGACAACTTCCCATACAGAGCATCCCCCATTTTCTGTAAGTAAATAAAACAAAAAACCGAATCCTCAATCCATGTCAATAGGATTCGGTCCTTCTCTAACTATATTCACATCTTGTCTCATAGCTTCATATAAAAAAACAAGGACTAATCAACTCTATTTTTCAGAGTGATTGGTCCTTATATATTAACTTTTTTAGTTGTTTTTTTATAACTATAGCATTATGTATTCCCGCATCACAATTCCACCAATTTATAAATATTAATGTACCTCTGCTGTTGCCTTATCTACTTCTTGAATGAGTAAGTCTGGCAATTCAGCACCGATACGTTGTTTAATCATATCGATAACTGGGCTACGAGTGGCTTTCATTTGATCGAATAGCGTTTGATTAAACGAAACGATTTCTGTACCAGAATCCGTTACAATTTTCGAACGGCCTGCCGCACGTTTATCAGTTTGATCACCAGCCCAAACCGTAGCATCCTTTGCTACTTCATCAACCAGTTTTTGTAAATCTGGTGGCAATTGATTGATAATTTTCGGGGAACCAATCAACACTACCGTATGGTAAATATGATTTGTAGTGGTTACGTATTTTTGTTGTTCATAAATGCGCGCCGCTACAATGGTTTCGATAGGATTTTCTTCACCATCAATCACGCCTTGTTGTAGGCCCATGTATACCTCAGACCAGGTCATCGGTGTTGGGTTTGCCCCCACGCCACGCCAAAATGCCAAGTGGTAGCGATTTTCCATGGTACGAATTTTCATACCTTTCAAATCATCAATACTAGCCACAGGTTTGTTGTTCGTCAATTGACGGAACCCTTGGTCAGTAATGCCGAGTAATGCGATGTTTTTCTCTGCATAGTAGCCTTTGAGTTTTTCAAATACCGGACTACCTTGAGCAATCACCTTACGAGCTACCTTTTCATTTGGGAATGCCATTGGGATATCGAACACTGCCGCTTGTGGCACGAAATTCACCTCTGGTGCCGAGTTTTGCGCCACAAAGGTTACATTGCCATTTTGGATACTTTCAATTAGCTCAATATCACCGCCCACCTGCGCATCAGAATAGTAATGGGCACGGATGCGACCATTGGAACGTTTTTCTAATTCATGCCCGAAATATTTCAAATATTTGAACGTTACTGTGTCACGCCCATTATCAGCCGCCAAATACACATCATAGACCTGGCGAGTCTGTTTGTCAGATTGACCACAACCGGCCACTGCAAGCATCGTCAATACCATCATTAGGAGTAATACTATTTTTTTCATATTCACTCCTCCTATTTCAAAAATGCCAAACTAATGTCTGGCACAAATGTAATAATTAATAACGCTACGATGAAAGCACCAATAAATGGAATCGCAAATTTAATAATGCGTTCCACAGGAATTTTAGTCAAAGCACTAGATACGAATAAGTTAACACCTAATGGCGGTGTTACGAAACCAATGGCTAAATTTACAACCATGATAATACCAAAGTGGATTGGATCGAAGCCAAAATTCTTTGCTAGTGGCAATAGAATCGGCGTCAACACGAGAATGGCTGGTGTTGTATCCATAACCATACCAACGAATAGTAAAATTACATTTACTAGTAAAATAAAGGCCACTGGATTATCTACGACACTCGTAATGGCTTGCTCGATAGTTTGTGGAACTTCCATAAACGTCAATACCCGAGCGAATGCAATGGCGGCAGCGATGATGAAAGCAATGCTAGCATACATCTTTACGCTGGCTTTCAAAATGCCATAAATATCCCCAATCCATACGCGTTTGTAAATGAACATAGCTACAAACAAAGAATAGAATACGGAGATAACCGCCGCCTCTGTAGGGGATGCGATACCACTGTATATGGTGCCCAAAATGATAATCGGAGACAATAGAGCCCAAAAACTATCAAGGAACAATTTCCATAAACCGTCTTGTTTTAATTCCTCATGGTAGGCGTTGAGTTTTTCACGGTCCTCACCATGTTTCCAGCAATAGTAATACGCATAAACCATCAAACAAATACCAATTAATAGGCCCGGTAAAATGCCACCGATAAACAATTTGCCTACTGACACGTTAGCTGCCTGTCCATAAAATATAAATGGAATGGATGGCGGAATGACTACGCCTACCCCACCGGCTACGGCCACCAAGGAGGTCGCAAACACACGATTATAGCCCAGCTTTGTAAGCACTGGAATCGTCATTGCCCCTACAGCCGCTGCCGTAGCAGGACCAGAACCAGAAATGGCGCCATAGAATAGACAAGTCACAACCACGGAAATCGGTAGACCTGCTTTCAACGGAGCGATGAAATAAGAAAAGAAGTTGAACATCTTTTCAGAAATACCGCCTTGGGCCATGATATTGCCAGACAGCATAAACATTGGCACTGCAAGAATAGGGAAACTGTTAATGCCAGAAATCATGGCACGTACGAGGTACGGCCCATCCGTCGGAAACCAACTATCCACAAGATGTGGCATAAAACTCATGCCCGCCAGCACCGTACCAATTGGCACAGCGAGACAAACAAGAAGGAAAAATGTAATACCTAATACTACTGGTGACATCTATTTATCCTCCAATCCGTGTAACTCATCTAACACGAAATTGCGTTTGCGTTTCTCTTTTACATTCTCGTAATTCATGACGCATTGTGCGATCCGAAGAAGAGATAAAAACGCACTAATCATAACAGATGCCTGTACGATGTACATTGGTACACCTAGAGCCGGGCTTATCTGTCCACTGGTGAAAGTCGCCGCCACCACTTGATAACCATAGCCAAGCATCAATGCAGCCACGGCTGTTTCAATAGCGAAAATAACATAATCTAGTATAGTCTGAACACCTTCAGGTAGCTTCATTTTAATAAGCTCTACGGCAATAGAACTTTGGTGTTTGATGCAATACGGAATGCCCAAGAACCCCGACCAAACAAACATAAAACGAACGAGTTCCTCAGACCAACTCAAAGAATTAGAAAATACATACCTTGCCACTACCTGCACCCCCATGATCAATGTCATCGCGGCTAATAGTAGGACCAGAATAATTTCCTCGAAATATTCATCAATCCACTTCATAGTGCT
>SAAC01000184.1 GCA_009929605.1 Negativicutes bacterium | reverse complement strand
CACGTATCTATCACGATAAACAGATTGATAATACGAAATGGTATTTCTTTACCTTGCCTTACGCTTGCGATATAAGTAAAATTACCGAAATGAATGGTAAGTCGCTTGGTGTATATGGTGTAACTTGGGGTGTTAAATATTACGATGGTCTATCGCGTGTTGCCAATCGTGGCTTGGAAAGCAACTGGAAAATGTTGTCCTACTCGGAGACACTCGAAGCAGGTCGTGGTTATATTATTCAGATTTCATCAGATTATAAGAAGTATGTTCGTTTCCCAATGATAGCAGAAGCTACATTTACTGAAAAGAACACCGCTAAAACGCTTGATGTTACGCAATATGGTGAGTTACAAGCCTCTTCAGGTGTACTTGGTTATAATAACGTAGGTTGGAACTTAGTGGGCAATCCTTACATATCATATTTCACGAGTGCTGTTCCTGAAGAACCAGAAGATCCCGGTATTGATGGTGTGAATAATGGTACGGTAGAGTTAGGTGGTTACTATATGAGAAACCCAGGTGGGTTCAATGAAAATACGTGGACACGCCTTCACACTAGCAATATTTATGTAACGATACCAAATTCAAATAACGTGGGTTATACTCAAGAATTAGCGTCTAACACGCAACTTGATCCGTTTATTTCTTTCTTTGTGCAGGCTCAAGCTACTGGTACGTTGACCTTTGCTACTACTAGTCGTGAATCGTCACCAAGTTTAGTAGCAGCTAGTGCTAAACGTACAAACGAAACAAATACGGTAGCCTTGAATTTGACTGTGGGAAGTGAAACCGACCGTACAACCATTTTATTGGACAATTATCATACTAACTCGTACGAAGTTGGTGCCGACTTGTTGAAATGGAAGGGTTCTTGGAATAAACTACCATATTTTTATTCATTCGGTGGCGATAATACCCCATTAGCATTTAATGCTATCAATTATGATGAAGCTAAGAGTACGATTCCTGTGGCATTCTATATGCCAACGACTGGGGCACGCTACACATTCAGTATTGACCGTTCGCGCAGTAATCTTGAAGAATTAGAACATGTGTACTTGTTGCGTAATGGTTCCATTGTTGCCGATTTGTTGTTTGCCGATTATACCAATACCAATCTGAGTCGTACTCAAGAAAATAAGCAATTTGCAATTAGTATTCAACGTGCGGCTGAAGTGGTAACTCCTGTTAACCCAACCGAGGATGACTTAATGATGCCTCGTGCTATTACAGAGCGTCACGAAGTACGTGTAGAACAATTACCGGCTGAAGGTACCGTGATGGTTATGGATGCCGTTGGTCGCACTATCGCTACTCGCACATTAACTGGTGCTGATAACACAACCTTTGAGTTGCCTGTAGACGGTGTTTATACCATTACGGTGATGACACCAGCTCGTAATTACACCTTAAAAACGGTTATACGATAATTCATTTTGCTCTGGTGCTGCGAAAGCGGCACCAGAGGCAAAATTGCTTTAGTGGCGACACCTTTTGCCAGTTGAAAATATAGATTATAGATTATAGATAGGTTATGG
>SAAC01000183.1 GCA_009929605.1 Negativicutes bacterium | reverse complement strand
GGTATCTTTGCGGTGGCGTTGCAAGGAACCTATGGCTGGCATTCCGTCTTCATCTCTGGCGGTATCCTCACACTCATTTGCCTAGTGGCGGTTATCAAATGGCTGCCTGAATCTATCGATTTTATCGTTTTGAAAGGCGGATCAAAGCAGCAAGAACAGTTAGAGTCTATTGCTAATACATTACGTATTACAGAACCATGGACACAAGAAAGTAAAGATACCTCACAAAAGGTACAATTACCGGTATCCAAACTCTTTTCTCCTGAATATCGTCGTCCTGTGTTCGCTATATGGATTGCCTTTGCAGCCATCATGTTCTCCTACTACTTTGTCAGCTCCTGGACACCAGCCCTTTTGAAAGAAGTAGGCATGACAACGGAACAAAGTGTGAGTGTAGGGATGATGATTTCCATCGGTGGTACTATCGGTTCCTTGATATTTGGTGTATTAGCTAGTCGATTTACGGCGCGCAATGTACTCATTGCTTTTACCATAGGCTCTGCCATCGTAGCCAGCGTGTTTATTTCCGTGGTATCTCATCTATGGATTGCCATCGTGCTCGGTATTTGCATCGGCGCATTGATGAACGGTTGTATTTCTGGTCTGTACGCCATCAATCCCACACTGTATGAAGCGGGTCTTCGCAGTACTGGCGTAGGCATCGCCATCGGTGTTGGCCGCGTGGGTGCTATCTTGGCCCCTACTATCGCCGGCGTGTTGCTCGATGCTGGCTGGGAAAAGCAAAGCCTCTATATGGGCGCTGGCGTTGTGATGCTCGTGGCTACGGCGGCGGTTGGGGTGTTGAAGAATAAATAAGAGAAGTTGATAAATAGAGAAAGGGCGTATTCATTAGGGTGGGGACTAATGAATACGCTCTTTTAATTTGTGTGAAATTTTAAAATTGCTCAATTATATCTGCCATCTGAACTATTCGGAATTTCCGAATAGTTGCCATTCTTATCAATAGCAAACATGTGCCAACTTTTAGACTAGCATTCATAATCACGTCTGGATGCTTTCAGTTTAGAATGTTTGATTTTTAATCGGCGGATTGAAGTACATATTATACGATTTATAGAATACATAATTTGCAGATTGATATGACGGTGAGAACAGAGCTGATTCTTGTGTGCTATCCACCTCAAGTGGATCAATATACATATATGGATATTTAATAGATCCATCTAGATTATATATAGTCATCCCATTCATTCTCCATTTAATTCCCGAATTATTCTTCATCGAATTAAATAAAGCATCTCGGTTAGAAAAATGTCCCACAAGCGATTTGAAGCTACGATTATAATCTAAGAAATATGTATTTTCATATTTTGTAATGACACTCGTATTATATGTAACTGCATATGCTATTGCATTGATTGTATAATATGGTGGTGCATAACGAACTACAGAAATACTAGCATTATCCACATACTCATCCTCCCGTGCATCAGAAAATACCAGTTGATATCGAGATGGATTTGCACGAAGTTCATCTACTGAAATTGCATCTACTATGATTGGTATCAACGTAAATAAACAAGCTAATAAATGAACTATCTTGATATA
>SAAC01000059.1 GCA_009929605.1 Negativicutes bacterium | reverse complement strand
TTTCGATTCCTATATTAATATACTTGTAAAAGGAAGGGATCTACTAGCATGAAAACTCTTGTAATTGGCGCGGCTATCGTGGATCTTATGATGCACATCGATCGCCTCCCCAAAAGCGGTGAGGATATCCCCTGTCATGACACACGCACCGTTGTTGGTGGTTGCGCCTATAATGTAGCTAATACGCTACAAAACTTGCATATCCCCCATGACCTATGTGTGCCTGTTGGGACCGGTCATTTCGGCGATATTATTCGAGCAGGCATGCTGAAATCTGGCTATACGCCACTCATCGAGGATTCTACGCAGGATAACGGCTATTGTCTCAGTCTAATCGAGCAAACTGGTGAAAGAACCTTCATCACCGTCCAAGGTTCAGAAGGTCATTTCAAATCAGAATGGTTCGATCAAATCGACATCAATAACTATGACAATATCTATATCGCAGGCTATCAGTCTTGTGGTGAAAGTGGCCAAGTCATTTCTCACTGGCTCGCACAAAATCCTACAATTTCTAATAAACGAATATTTTTTGCGCCTGGCCCCATGATTACACACATTGAACCAGATATACTAGAACGTTTACTTTCATTACAACCAATACTGCATCTCAATGAAGTTGAAGCATTGGATTTTACGAAATGTACTAATACAGAATCTGCTATCAAGACTATTTACAATAAAAACAAGAATCTTGTATTTATCACATTAGGCAAACGAGGCACCCTCTATTACGATGGGAATGAAATACATACTATTGACGCCATGCCCACAACTGTTGTTGATACAGTAGGTGCTGGAGATAGCCATATTGCAGCCATAATCGCTGGCATCAGTAATGGCCTATCTATATCACAGTCCGTGCACCTAGCCAACAAAGTAGCAGCGAGTATTGTAAGTATATCGGGGCCCGTGATGGATTATGAAGCATTTCAAAAAAATTTGGATATTTGGAACTATGAATACAATTAATTCCGGAGGTTTGGAACTATGAATGCAATTAAAGAATTTTTCAGTGATTGGAGTTGGAATGAAAAAGCTTGGCTAGCCTTTGTGCTAATTGTACAAACAGTAGCTTGGCTTATTCACAACGATACCCTATTCGTGCTAATCATGACATTAACAAGTAGCCTTAATTTGGTATTTGGTGCCAAAGGTAAGGTCGCCGGTTTATATTTTGCCATCATTAATAGCGTATTATACTCGATTCAATGTTATGGTATTCAATTATATGGGGAAGTAATGTACAATGTCCTCTACTCCATCCCAATTAGCGCTATTGCCATCTATACATGGAAGAAAAATATGACACAAAGCGGTGAAGTTAAATTTAGATCCATGACGCCCAAGATGATGATGATTGCAACAGCCATAACCGCTGTAGGTGTATGGGCGTATATGCTGCTTCTTCAATCTATGGGCGGCAACCTTCCTTTCATGGACTCCTTAACGACAGTGGTAGCCGTAGTAGCCAGTATGCTATATTTACTTCGTTTTTCCGAGCAATGGGCTATGTGGGCTATCGTAAATATCCTAGCCATCGCTATGTGGATCATGGTATTCATGCAAGGCGATCATTCTGCAGCATTGATTATCCTTATGAATGTTATCAACTTACTTAACTCCTTATATGGTTTCTTTAACTGGAGAAAAATCTCTAGAAAAACTGCCAATGCATAATAATATAATTTCACAATAAAAATCGCCTATAATCTACTATTCTCAATAGTAGTTATAGGCTATTTTATATTCCATTTTATTTAAATGCATCCAATCCAGCAAATCCAAATTCCAACATAGCCTCAATGAGATCCCCCATAGGATATTCCATAGGAATATCTGGGATGACATCATTGTAATCTGATGCATTATTCTGGGCGATGATGAGCATTGCAAAGGGCCCAAAGAAGCTCAATGCACAACTATACAGTCGTTTATCTTCAAAGGAAATACCCGTGTATTCACTGATGTGTTTGAGCATGATCAAATTCTGAGTGAAATACCCTACCTCATAATTGAGTCGCACAAACTCATTAGAAATTGTTCCCATTCCGAGGAATTCCTTTAAAAATGGCGATGGGTTAATGATTTCTCGCGCCCACACACGGACTTCCCAAGATTTTTCTACCAAGGCCTTATAGATATTTTCATTAATGAAATTTTCTAATCGCTGTCTTGGCGTCCAATTTTCAAGGTCCTCTTGACCGCCTCGTGCCCTACCAATTAATGTTTGGTACGTATGAGCAAGTACTTCGCGATATAGTCCTTCACGACTGCCGAAATGGTAGTTAATGGCCGCCATATTCTCACCGGCGAGCTCGCAAATTTCCTTGCTCGTTGTATCTTTAAAGCCCTTTATAGCAATAATTTGGCCAGCGCAGTCGATGAGGAATTCTTTTGTTTTTTCACCTTTACTTTTATTTTTTTGCTCTGACATAACAAACTCCTTTATTGTGCCTTATGTTTAAATAGCCATCCTGACAAGGGCATTGTTACCGCTGCCACAGCAATCATCGGTATGAAATCCATATAGATATCAAAAAATCCTGCCCCTTCAAGGTAAATTCTGCGTACTGCATCAACGGCAAAACGCATAGGATTTACATATGTAACATATTGCAATATGGTAGGCATATTATCTACCGGCGTTGCCAAACCTGACAACAAAACTAACGGCATTAATAAAATTAATAAATATACTAGTACCTGTTGCATATTCTTTGCTATAGAGGATATAGATAGACCAATACCAGTGGAACTAATAGCAAAAACTGTCACCGCCAAGAATAATAATCCAAAATTGCCTTGGAATGGCACCTCAAACCAATATCGAGCAATGAGGAATAAAAATGTACTTTGCAATAAACCAATCACAATGGGCGCCAATGCCTTGCCGATTAAAATCTCTGTCTGTGACAACGGTGTCACCAACAGTTGGTCAAACGTTCCCTGTTCCCGTTCTTTAGCAATAGACATGCCCGATAACATGATAACTTGTACAAATGAAATCATGGCAATCAAGGATGGTAAAAAATTCCAGTTTGATTTGGAGTTTGGATTATACCATACACGTTGATCAATACTAACAACTCCATATATTCCCGCTTGTTCTGCATTCCATGTTGCTACAATGGTATTCACATAACCTATAGCAAGGCTTGCAATTGTTGTATTACGACCATCTGCAATGACCTGTATAAGCGCATTGTCACCACGGCTGAGTTTACTTTCAAAATCATTAGGAATAACAATGCCTACAATAATATTGTCAGCACTGATTCCATCCGCCAACTGACTGGAATTACCTAGTGTAGCATACCTGGTGAAAGTCCCAGTAGAATCTATTTTCGCTAGTAACGACCGTGATGACGCACTATGTGAATTATCCACCACTGCATAAGACACATCATTTAATTCATAGGTAGCAGCATAGCCATACATCAAGCCTTGTAAAATAGCGGTTAGTAGAATCATTGCACGCATTCGTGGATCCTTTAGAGTAGAAATAAACTCCTTTTGTGCTAAGAAAAAAATATGACGAAGGTATAGTCTAAATTTAGCAATCCACGAAGATACCATAGATTCCTTACGAAACTGTTGCATCGTATCATTTGATGAATGTGTAGACATTAGTTCACCTTCTTTCGAGTCATATAAAAGGCTAAGAAGAAGAAGAAAATCATATACCCTAATAAAATTGATGTATTTTTAACGATGAGTGGCCAATAGTTTCCCGTTAATAACAACGATTTTAATAGTTGTAAATAATAGGTAGTCGGAAAAAAGTGACTGATAACTTGAATGGCTACAGGTTCTGAATGCAAATCAAACATAAATCCTGAAAGCATGATGGATGGTAAGAAGCTAATATAGAGTGCCATTTGAGATGCTAAAAACTGATTTTTAGCAATGGCTGAAATCACCAATCCAATCCCTAATGCTACCAATAGATATAGCATGGATACCCCCATAATCACGATGATTGACCCACGAAGTGGCACGTCAAAGAGATAGTGCCCAGCTGTCAAACATAGGGTTAATCCAATCCAAGCTACACCAAAGTAAGGGATTAATTTAGCCAAAATAATCTCTAAAATCTGTACAGGTGTGACAAAGAGTGATTCAAAGGTACCGCGTTCCCATTCACGAGCCATAACTACGGCTGTTAAAAATACCCCCACAATGGTTAACACGAGCATCAAAATGCCTGGTACATAGAACCATGCACTGGTGTTTGCATCATTAAACCAGATTCGACTCACCACATTAACTTGCCCCACACTAGAGACTGCAATACTACTCGCGGTTCTAGTTGTAACCCAGGTCAATACCGATGATTGAATGTAGGAAGATGCTGATGTCGATTTTGTTGACTCTACGCCATTAAGGAGCACTTGTAGATTGGCATCTCCGCGATATAAATCCTCCGTGAAAGTAGATGGCACTCTAAAAATAACATCTACTTTATGAGCTTTCATTAAATCAATCGCCTCTGGCATAGAGTGCGTAAATGTAGGGTTGAAATATTCTGAACCTTGTGTAAAGCTCACCATATCACGTGCCGTTGGTGATGTATCCTCAAGAACAACTGCAACTGGCACATTCTTTACGTCCAGTGACATACCATACCCCATAATAAAGATGAGCATTAATGGTAATACAATGCCCATCAAGAGACTACTCTGGTCACGAGTCAATTGTAAAAGCTCCTTTTTCACAAGGGCACGGAGCCGACGTAAAAATCCAGTAAACCTCTCCATTACATCGCCCCCTTGTCTCTCGCTCGTTCTACAATTTCAATAAAGATTTCATTCATATCGGCCTTCGGCAATTGTACTTGTTCACGAATATCTGCTGGACTACCTAAAATCAATAGTCTACCTTTGTCCTGAATCATAAATCGATCACAATATTCCGCTTCATCCATGAAATGGGTAGTAATAATTATGGTTGTACCTTGTGCCGATAATCGTGTAATCTGTTGCCAAAAATTACGCCTTGCTAAAGGGTCGATACCACTAGTCGGTTCATCAAGGAATAGAATTTTAGGACAATGAATCAAACCTGCTGCCATGGATAACCGCTGCTTATAACCACCAGGTAATTGCGAAGTATCTTCATCTTTTTTATCCGTCAATCCAAATTCATCCATGATTTCATAAATTCGACGTTCTAATGCATCACCATATAATCCATAGGCCCCGCCAAAGAAACGTAAATTTTCATACACAGTCAATGTATCATAGAGGGAAAATTTTTGTGCCACATAGCCGATATTAGCACGTGCTTGTGTTCTTGCATGGCGCAAATTTACGCCTGCTACATTGAGCACGCCCGACGTAGAAGGTAATAACCCACATAACATACGAAACGTCGTTGTTTTACCCGCCCCATTAGGACCTAGCAAACCAAACACTTCACCTTGGCGCACCTGAAAGCTCGTATTCGCTACGGCGGTAAAATCTCCAAATTGTTTTACGAGATTTTCCACCTCAATATCGATAGGCGCATCATCGGCAATGGTTTGACCTGTGAGATGAAGATAATCTAATTGAGGCATATCTGTATCACTTTTAGGAACTTGGGATTCTTCAATTTCTACTGCTGTCTCCGTTTCAGAATCCGCGGAAATTACCAATGATGATGCTGCTAATTCTTGCTCGTCATCCTTCAACAAAATCATAAAGGAATCCTCTAACCGTTCCTCTACAGGAACAGGTGTCATACCTTGCTTCACAAGCCATGGTATTTCTAAATTTGGCTCTGTTGTGATAAATCGAACTGCCCCATTGGCTGGTACCGCATCGGTAATGCGTGAATCTGCCAACAAGAAACTTTGTAATACACGCATGGCTACGCCAGGTAGTGGTTTCACTTCAAAACAACGACCGCTAGCGATAGCACTGAGTTCAGCAGGTATACCTTGTCCAAGGAATCGTCCATGATTCATGATATACACCTTTTCACACATGGCCGCTTCATCCATATAGGCGGTGCTGACAAAGACAGATAAATGTTCATCATGAACAAGATGCTTTAGGATCGCCCATAATTCACGACGAGATAATGGGTCTACCCCTACCGTTGGCTCATCGAGAATCAACAAATCTGGAGATCGCACTAATGTACAAGCAAGGCCTAGTTTTTGTTTCATCCCACCAGATAATTTCCCTGCTAAGCGAGATGTAAATTCAGATAGGCCTGTCATCTCTAGAAGTTTTTGGAATCGTTCCGGTCTTTCACCCATGGGAATTCCATGCAAATCCGCATAGAGATTCATATTTTCTGCCACCGACAAATCCTCATAGAGGCCGAATTTCTGTGGCATATAGCTGAGTAGGTTTTGCACCTCTTGAGAGTGCGCCTCTACATCAAGGCCTAGCACGTCTAGCTCGCCAGAGGTTTTATCTAGAAGTCCACACAAGAGACGCATGAATGTCGTTTTGCCTGCCCCATCAGGACCGATGAGTGCCGTCAGCTGACCTTTGGGCACCTCTAAATTAATACGCTCTAGAGCCACCACGGAAGGGCCGTTTTTCACGGGGAATTCCATATGAACATCCTTAGCCCTAATTACTAATGTAGTATCCATATGAATCACCTACAATGCGATTTTGACAGTTGTCGGCATGCCTAAACGCAATACATTGTCCGGATCGTCAGCATAGACGCGCACCTCGTACACGAGGGATGTACGCAACTCATCAGTTTGTACAGTTTTAGGTGTGAACTCGGCAGTACCTGAGATGTATCCAATTTGACCAATGATTGGTTCTGTTCTGCCATCGAGATAAATCTTAGCCTCTTGGCCTTCAAAGATTTTTGGCAAATCTGTTTCTTTCACATATACACGGGCCCATTTTTTATCGTTCAAGGATAATTTAAACACAGGCCTTGTTGTGGACGCCATATCCCCTACCTCTAATAGGCGAGAACGAATGACCCCATCAGATGGTGCCACCAATTGATAATTACTAAGCACATATTCTTGGCGTGCCAATTCATCTTTATAATATTGTAATGTAGCTTCCGCTTGGACAATGTCCTCTTGACGAGAACCCGCTGCCGCTTCTTGTAATACTTTTTCAGCATAGGCTAATTTAGCTTGTGCTGCATCGGCTGTAGCTTGCGCATCATCACGTTGTTGAGCACTGATAGCATCTTGATCGTACAAAGATTGTAAACGAGCATAACTAGTTTGCGCTTGATTGGCTGTAGCACGAGCAGAATCAACATTTGCCTGTGCTTGCTCAATTTCTTCACTACGAGTGCCATTGAGCAATTTTGAAACTGTCGCCTGTTGTGCTGCAATTTGAGATTTATCCTTGCTAATAGATAATTTTAATTCAGTACTATCTAATTCCGCCAATAATTGTCCCGCCTTAACAGTATCTCCTTCTGTAACATAGATTTTGTCAATGCGATCACTTTGACGAAATGCTACATCCACTTCACGCACATCGACATTGCCATGCAATGTGAGTGTAGATGCATTGGCCTGCTCCACTTTTGTTTCATAATAGGAATATCCGCCATAGCCCACACCTAACAATACGATCGCGGCTATAATAATTGTAACGATTCTCTTTTTTTCCATATTATCCACCCATCTTATCATTTCCACTTCGTTTCTATAACAGTTTTTATTTATGGTGAAAGCTCCAGTCCCTGTTCATAGAACTCTATATTAAAATGACTCACCATAATTACAATAACTGATATCTATACATTCATTATACATAATCCAAATTATAATTCCAAATTTTAATTTGAAATTATTTATATAAAAAATAAGCGTTGTAAGTAATCTGGCCACTCACCATATTACATACAACGCTTCGTATTCAAAGCTATGATTGTTTACATTTCATCATTTCTTTCAACGTAAAGTCTCGAGCATTACGCCGTCACACGATGCGGTGTATCCGTGCCCATCGTATCATAGCCGATAATAGCACGCCAATGACCTCCCCATTCTACATTTTCTACGAGAATTGGTGTGTTGTCTTTCAAATTATCCACCACGAAGGCCTGGAAGGATTCATAGGTATCAAAGGTTTTACCATCAAGACTACTTTGTACATCTAGATCCAATGTTTTTAAATAATTAACCATATCCTTTTTATTAGTTCCAATGGGATACAGTTGCGTATTCATACCTTTCGCAAGGTCCATTTCAGTGAGATTTGTAATGCCATTATGATAAAGCACAGTTAATACTGCAGCAGGTGCACATGTATTCTCACGAGATTGTTGATACGTCCGATAATGAGAAATCATCGTCAAATGATCATTACTCTTCATATTATAAAAAT
>SAAC01000013.1 GCA_009929605.1 Negativicutes bacterium | reverse complement strand
AACTTGTAGGCAACTTGTAGGCAACCTCAAAAATTTTGTACTAAATTCAGCCTCACTAAACAAAAAGAAACCCCATGAACACTGAGTCCACGGGGTTTGTATTTTTGTTGTTCTTAACGTTTGGAGAACTGGGAAGCTTTACGAGCTTTTTTAAGACCGTATTTTTTACGTTCTTTCATACGTGGGTCACGAGTCAAGAAGCCAGCTTTTTTCAAAGATTGACGAAGTTCGCCATCTACGTCCAATAACGCACGGGAGATACCGTGACGAATTGCACCAGCTTGACCGGATGGGCCACCACCAGCTACAGTTGCGATTACATCGTATTGTTCAACTGTGTTAGTTAAGTTTAAAGGTTGTTTTACGATCAATTCCAAAGTTTGGCGACCGAAATATTCACCTAGTTCGCGTTTGTTTACAGTGATTTTACCTGTACCCGGTACCAGACGAACTCTGGCAACGGAAGATTTTCTACGACCTGTACCGTAGTATTGTGCTACTGCCATTTATATGTTCCTCCTCCCGGAATTAACGAATATCCAATTCCAAAACTTCTGGTTTTTGAGCTGCATGTGGATGTTCAGGACCAACATATACGTTCAATTTACGGTATTGTTGTGCGCCCAATTTATTTTTTGGAAGCATGCCTTTAACAGCCATTTCCACAACGCGTTCAGGGTGTTTTTCTAACATAACCCCCAATTTAACGAATGTGGATCCACCTGGATAACCAGAATGACGGAAATAAATTTTTTGATCCAATTTTTTGCCAGTAACGCGGATTTTTTCTGCGTTTACAACAATCACATGGTCACCAGTATCAACGTGTGGTGTGAAAGTTGGTTTATTTTTGCCCCGAAGAACTTTAGCAACTTCGGCAGCAAGGCGTCCTAAAGTTTTACCTTCAGCGTCAACAACATACCATTTCCGTTCGATTGTGTTCGGATTGGCCATAAATGTAGTTTTCATGCTGCATTTCCTCCTAATAACGACTTATATCTACCAAAATCAGCTTTACCCGTCTGCTTCCGGGGCTAATGGAAACATGACAAAAGCCTACTCAAAATATTATACAGATTTGAGCAGGCTATGTCAAGAAAATTTACAGATTCTTTTCACGTTTCATGTATGATAGATTCACTCTACTACATATTGTAATATTTATGTTATTTTACCACAAATATCCTCTATTGTCCCGAAAATTGTTACTCTTCACCTTCTACAATTTCGTCATCCGTTACTGCTTTTGTGCCTGTTGTACCAGTACGAATACGCATCGCATCTTCTACATCACAAACAAAAATTTTACCATCACCGAGCTTACCAGTGGACAAAACTTCTCGTGCTTTTTCCATTACCAATTGTACCGGTACGTCACACACAACAGTTTCTACTTTCACCATCGGTTTCAAATTAATTGTGACCTCACGGCCGCGATAAAATTCTACGTGTCCTTTTTGCAATCCACAACCATATACTTGTGTTACTGTCATACCTTGTACGCCAATACTATTCAAGGCTTCTTTTAAATCTTCTAATTTTTCGGATCGAGCAATAATGTCTACCCGTTTCATTCTACTCATAGGAACCTCCAGATGTTCAACACCAATTATCTATTCTAAGTACTATTCTATTATAATTTATACTTTCACCCCATATACGAATTATGTGAAAGTAATGTAGATGCTATAGTAGTCATCACGACTACTGTATCTACTCCCCATATATTATATATATTATTTTATAAGGAGGATTGATTGTAACCACTTTCACCATGTTCGCTAATATCGATACCCATAGTTTCAGCATTTTTATCAAGGCGCATTTCCATAACAGCACTCAATACCTTATAGATAATGAACGTCCCCACAACAGCCAATGCATAGGCCACTACAATAGAAATCAATTGTGCTACGAACAAATCTGTTTCGCCATAGAGCAAACCATTAGCGCCCGCCTCATTAATTTCAGTTGTAGCCCAGATACCTGTAGCGATAGCGCCCCATGTACCACCAATACCGTGGATACCGAAAGCATCCAAAGAATCATCATAGCCAAGTTTATTTTTCAATACTGCTACAGCAAAGTAACAAATAACGCCACCGATAACACCAATCCAAAAAGATCCAAGTGGAGTTACAAAGCCAGCAGCTGGTGTAATAGCTACTAGGCCAGCGACACACCCAGATGCAGCACCAAACACTGTTGGTTTACCATGATGCATCCATTCCACTACTACCCATGCTACCATAGCCGCTGCAGGCGCCAATAGCGTTGTAATCAATGCATTAGCTGCCAATTGACCTGCCCCAAGGGCAGAGCCTGCATTAAAGCCAAACCAGCCAAACCACAAGATGCTAGCACCAAGAATTGTCATAGGCATATGATGTGGCAACATCGGGATGCGACCATAGCCTTGACGTTTGCCCAAAAGTAAGCAAAGTGTTAATGCAGATACACCAGATAAAATATGAATTACAAGACCACCGGCAAAATCAAGAGCACCTAATTCTGCAAGGAATCCACCACCCCATACCCAGTGTGCCATCGGATTGTAAATACAGATAGCCCAAATGAGGGAGAATAGTGCATAGGCACCAAATTTCATACGACCTGGTACAGCACCACTAATCAAAGAAGGGGTAATAATAGCAAACATCGCTTGGAATGCCACAAATGCCATTTCAGGAATGCCCGTGTCTTCCATTACGGCTGTTCCCACACCTTCTAATCCCAATTTATTTAAACCACCAATAAGACCAGATATATCATCGCCAAAAGCCATAGTGTAACCGAGTAAACAAAATTCAACGCCAATAAGCCCCATTAAAAAGAAACTTTGCATGATAGTGCCGAGAACATTTTTACTTCGAGCCATACCACCATAGAAAAACGCTAACCCTGGGGTCATAAAAAATACTAATGTCGCGCATAGTAGAACCCATGCTGTATTACCTGTATCAATTCCCATATCTTTCTCTCCATTCAATAAAAAAGACGCCTTGTTAGTTTCATAACCCGAAGGTTATGAAACTAACAAGACGTCATTGTCTTCAAATAATTTTATATATGAGATCTCTATGGAACTATCATACGCCAGTATTTTTTATCTGTCAATAAAATTCTATAGATTTTTTTATTTTAACTTTACTCATCCTAACACATGTTACTGACACAACAGTAATCAGCATATCTACACCAAAATAAGCGCAAAATTGGCGCCCCCTATCGGTGCGCCAATAATGCTTAATAGTAAGTTCTATTCAATGGTTAAAAATGGGTAAGCTAAGCACACATTAATAATGTGCTTCTTGTACTACATAATCCATAAAGGTTTGCATAGTTTCCCACTTAGTACTGTTCTTTTTAAAAGCAAAACAAACTTGCAACCGAAGTGGTTTTTCTAATTCTAAATATCCATGATTGACTTCCATAGATTCCAAGAATGGTTTTGCCACAACACAACCCGCTTCATTTTTATTACAGTAATCTACCATAGTATATGGATTAGATAAACGACTGCCTTGGAATGCCGCATTTTGAGATCCTTCACCTAAATAGGATTTCAAAGTACGATTCATGAAATACTTAGGTGGATACATAACAAGTGGATTTGCTAACATCGCTTCTACAGAGATAGGTTCTTTAGAATCCCCAATCAATTTAGGCGCATAGTAAACAAAACTATCTTCACGGATGCCGATAGATTCATACATACTCATATCTTTATTATTTGGCAAATAAAGAATACTCATATCAATACGATTTTCACGCAAATCCAAAAGAATTTCTTCTTCTTCCATGTCAAAAATGCTCACAGAAAACTCTGGGTGATTTTTGTAAAAGTGTGCAACATAACCATTAACACGGACGTCACCAAAACTACGTAACACGCCAATATTCAATACCGGGCGTTCCACTTTACTAGTTAGACGAATGGATTGTACTGCACGTTCTAAGGTTTCAAGAACATGTTCCGCTTCTGGTAAAAACAATTCGCCTTCTCTTGTTAGACGACTGCCACGAGTAGATCGAGCAATCAATTTCACACCCACCAAGCGTTCTAATTTTTTCATTTGCGCACTGAACGCGGACTGCGTAATGTTCATGGATTGTGCTGCCAAAGTAAAACTACCCATTTTGTTATAGGTAATAAAACTTTGCAACTCCTGCATTGTAGGTAATTCTTTCATAGCATCATTCCCCATTTCTAAAAGTCTCAAAACTATAGCCTCTAAAACACTCACAAACTACTGAAAGCACGCGTATATCGACACTATAGTTATAGGTAATCCTATTATATATCCACAGACATTCATTTCAATATATTATCTATAGAAACACTTGTACTATCAGAATTATTTATATGCTTATTGTATCATATGAAGTGCTACATTTAAATAAAATTCACTATACTTATTCCTATGAAATTTAGACATTAAATAAATCTAATAAAATAAATCTAATAAAATTTCTAATAAAATAAATCTAATAAAATTTGACAGTTTCTACGCTTCCATGATAAGATATTTCAGTACCATTTTACGGTACAGTCTTATATTTTATACGAGGTGATATAACACATGGCAACGAGAAGAGAAGCTCGATTCAAATTATGTCGTCGCTTTGGTGTGAACGTATTCGGTCACGCAAAAGCCTTGAATCGCGTTAAAAAAGACCAACGTCAGAAAAAAATGTCTGAGTATGGCACACAATTATTAGAAAAACAAAAAGTTAAAGCATACTACAACTTGCTAGAACGCCAGTTCGTACGCTACTATGATAAAGCGAAAAAAATGCAAGGCATCACTGGTCAAAACATGTTGATTCTTTTAGAATCCCGTCTTGACAACCTTGTATACCGCATCGGCTTCGGTAACTCCATTCGTCAATCCCGTCAAATGGTAAACCATGGTCACGTTTTGGTTAACGGCCGTCGTGTAGATATTCCTTCCTACAGTTGCAAACCAGGCGATGTAATCGAACTTCGTGAAGCTTCCCGCGACAACGAAATGTTCAAAGTGAACTTCCAAGAACTTCGTTCTTTCGAACTTCCTTACATCGAAAAAGATCTTGAAAACTTCAAAGGTACATTCACTCGCCTTCCAGCTCGTGAAGAACTTCCAATCGAAGTTAACGAAACACTTATCGTCGAATTGTACTCCAAATAATTCGAGATACTACGGAGAACACGTATTTTATACGGTTCTCCGTTTTTTATTTGCCTTAAAATGTAGCCACCGCAAAATATAAACACTACTAAGCACGAATCAGCAATGAAATCCATATGCCCATGACTTCAGCTCGTAGGTTTATCTTATTATCCTTCGTTTCATTAATATCCATACCAGAGCAGCACCAGTAACAAAGGCCTTAATCGCCTCTTTATCAAACTCTATTAAACTTATTATGCATATAGCTAATATTACAATTACTATATCTTTCCACATTACTTTCATATCTGTATCTCCTTTGTTATAATGAAAGTATCAGAAAAGCCCGCTCTCCATCCTTTGGGGTTGGCTCATCGATGGCATTCACCCCGATACCTACGACATCATCGGTGGCATCGTATCACTAATCGGTGTCTATATCATCATGTACGCTCCAAGATAAAATAATTGACCAAAGACATCCTTAAAAGGAATTCTTTCAATGTCAGATCTAGCAAGTCTAATATCAAAGAATTCCTATTCATGGATGTCTTTTGTATTTTCAAGTCTATATTTGTTTTAATTTAGTCTACACATCTATAGTACACACGACTACAGGCCTTATGTATATCATTAATATAAGCGCTCTAATTCCTGACTACCCTTAAAACTATGTTCTATCGTCGGAAATTCATTTGCTTTCACCGCATCACAATAATCCATAATCCCATTCTTGATTTGCGTACCAATGTCACCAAAACGTTTTACAAATTTTGGTTGAAACCCTTCAAACATACCTAACGCATCTTGATACACTAGTACCTGTCCATCGGTATCAACTCCAGCACCAATACCTATCGTCGGTATAGCAATTTCATCCGTAATCCTCTTGGCTAAACCACGTGGTACACATTCTAAGACAAGAGCAAATGCACCGGCCTCTTCTAAGGCATTCGCATCAGCCAGTATTTGTTCTGCTTGCTCAACTGTGTTTCCCTGTACTTTAAAACCGCCAAAGGCGTGTACTGATTGTGGTGTTAATCCAAGATGACCCATCACTGGAATTCCTGAGTTCACAATAGCGCGAACTTGATTAAGAACACTAGATCCACCTTCCAATTTTACCGCTTGAGCGTGAGCCTCTCGCATCAATCGCCCCGCATTTCTCACCGCCTCCTCAACAGAAATGTGATAACTCAAAAATGGCATGTCCACCACTACCAAGGCATCTCGCGTCCCTTTAGCGACAGCTGCACCATGATGAATCATATCCTCCATGGTCACCGACACCGTGTCTTCATACCCTAGCATCACCATTCCTAGCGAATCACCTACGAGTAGGCAATTAACTCCGGTCTGATCAAGCAGCTTGGCCATTGAATAATCATAGGCCGTAATCATGGTGATTTTCTCACCACGTCGTTTCTGATCTTGCAATGTTACAATTGTGTTTTTCATACAGTATCCTCCTATTTGGTAGAATCCGTTGAATACGACAAAGCTCGCATTCCACCACATATTTTAGAACACTCGATACTAACTGTCTATACCCCTTATAATGAAAGTTTGACATAACTCATCTCGCCTGTGGGCCACCCCACAGGCTGTCCGGCAAGCCCCTCGATGGGGCCTGCCGGGCCCCGCGTGCCTCAAACACTTTTTAGTAAATAACCCCATCCATATAGTTTTTCAGTGACATTCGGCACTGCCGTCAGGAACAAAAAACTATATGGATGGGGTTTTAGTAAAATCTCCTAGCAAAAACATTCGGCTTTGCCGTCCGGAGCAAGGGAACCTAGTGGGCCTTTCACACAACAAAAAAAGAGAACATCTTGAAGATGTTCTCTTAAATCTGGTGGACGATGACAGGATCGAACTGCCGACATCCTGCTTGTAAGGCAGGCGCTCTCCCAGCTGAGCTAATCGTCCATGTTGGTGACCCGTCCGGGAATCGAACCCGGGATACCGCCGTGAAAGGGCGGTGTCTTAACCGCTTGACCAACGGGCCGTGTAATTGGTGACTCACCCGCGACTCGAACGCGGGACACCCTGATTAAAAGTCAGGTGCTCTGCCAACTGAGCTAGTGAGTCATGTTTGGCAGGGGTAAAAGGATTCGAACCTTTGAATGACGGAGTCAGAGTCCGTTGCCTTACCGCTTGGCGACACCCCTATGAAGGAGTAGCCGTTTGGTCGCAAATAAAAAATGGCTCCTCGAGTAGGACTCGAACCTACGACCGATCGGTTAACAGCCGATTGCTCTACCAACTGAGCTATCGAGGAATGTATGGAGCGGGAAACGAGATTCGAACTCGCGACCCCCGCCTTGGCAAGGCGGTGCTCTACCGCTGAGCTATTCCCGCATACACAACTGTTTAATAGTGTAGCACCATTTCCAGTCACTGTCAAGACCTTTGTTATTTGCTCCCGACTGCTTTATTATAATAACAAATCATACATGTAGTGTCAACACTTTTTTACAAACTTTTTGCATAAATTACACATAAACAGAAAATAGTGCGGTATACCTGATGTAATTATACAAATTCATCTGTATACCAGCACTATATTCATTTAGAAAATTATTTTTTCTATTATGCCCAGATATATGATTCTAGATTACCAATAGATATTCAATCAGAAATCTATATGTCTTACTTGTATTATACTTCTTCAATGGCAACAGCCAATACATTTGGAATTTCTAGTTCCATAGAGCCAACGCCAATACCAAACTTCTGGCTCTCCATAATTTTAGAACGCACTTCTTCTAGCTCCATAAATGGATCAGACCATGTGCCTACTGTTTTTACAATGGTAGCACCTGTCGGGGTAACTAGTTCGCCTTCAATATCCGTTTGAAAATACGGAATTTCAGCCAATAACGCTTCCGTAGCAGGTGTTGGGATATCCATGATACCATGAGCGCATTGAACCTTGCCCTGGCCCACATGTAGTGGAGAAAATACCACTTCATCAATACCATGGAACTCAAGACCGATCATAGTACCTACGATATCTACGATGCAATCAATGGCCCCTACTTCGTGAAAGTGCACTTCTTCCAAGTTGGAATTATGTACCTTCGCCTCTGCTAGGCCCAAATTCAAGAATGCTTCAATAGATTTTTCTTTCACCCAAGGAGACAATTTACTCTTTTCAATAATTTCTTTAATTTCTGTAAAACCGCGATGTTCATGATGATGCTCATGTGTATCATGGTCAGCATGTGTATCGTGTTCATCATTATCTCTGTGCTCGGCACCATCAACATGGTGTCCATGCTCTTCACTTCCATCATGTTGGTCGTCATGTTCACCCACATGATGTTCGTCATGGTGATGATGATCGTAGTGCAGTAATTCTACATTAAAATACGTTCCAGGGATACCATTTTTCACCTGTTGTTCATCGATGAGTTTGTACCCATCAAGGTTCAATTTTGCCAAATGAGCACGTAGGTAAGACGGCGACATGCCCAAATTAATAAGAGCCCCCACCATCATGTTGCCGCTGATACCAGATGCACATAATCCATATAATCGTTTCATAATTATCCTTTCAACAGATTGTCCGGTCGAGCCGAGCCACTTAATCCAATAGAGTGGTGTTAGAATATCCGCACAAAACGGAATTTCAACACCACTCTAATTATAACATGCATACCAGCCTGTTTAATGTACTTAATTTTTATTCACCTGACGCTCGTTGCCAGGACCATTATCAGCAGCATGTACATCTGCCTCAACAAATGTTTTCATATCGTTTAACATATGCATAGATGCATCGATGAGTGAAAGCCCCATCGTAGCACCAAGGCCTTCGTCAATATTGAGACCATAATGCAAATATGGTTTCACACCTAAATAACGGCATTGTGCTTGATGAATGAGTTCATCATACACAGCCGATGGAAACACATACTCCCGCACTAGTGGATTAACGGCTTGTGCGGCCAGCACAGCTGCACCCGTTATAGCATTATCAAATACGACAACCATACGATGGCTAGCAGCACCTAACACAAAGCCTGTTAATACAGAAATATCAATACCACCTGCAACATGCAAGAGATGCTCAATATTATCTGTGCTCACATCAAAAGGATCCACAAAGGAATGGATATGTGTGGCACGTTGTGCCACCGTCGGACCACAATCGGTTTCCGCCAAGACACTCTCGTACGTATCGCCAGTAATGGTCGCTGTTACCACGAGAGCATCTAGGAGAGACCGTTCCCCTACATTACCAAGGGCTACTGCTTGTACTCCCTCTTCGTGCATTTTGTCCGCATAGGCAAAGCCTAATTCAATAGCTCGAGCGGTTTCTTCCTCAGATAACGTTGGTGCTACGCCAAAGAAATGGGAACCATTACGAATTTTCGCTTGTTCAATGTATTCCAAATGAGATGTATCAGATTCAAGTCCCGCATCAACAACATGAACGGTAGCATTCAACTTAAATCCTGCCCCCTGTGTGGCTGTGGTACCTGCATTAAAACGTTCGATGATAGGGAAACTTTCACTACCGTGTTGGAAATTTTGAGGACCATCCACCAAATGATCAGCGCCTACAACGAATACACCATATTTCAAATTCGCTGGCTGTGGCGTTTCCAAAATACCCGCAATACGTTCAGCCATCGCCTCTAGCTGTGCCAAGCTGTAAATTGGTTTCGTTAAATTATCGATACGAAGTCGGCAAGCCTCCATGGCCTCCTTGTCTAATGGTGCAATGTTAAATTGTCTCATTGTTGACCTCCTCGTAATGCGATGTACATATGAACAGCTAAGTCGAGCATCCCCATTTGAACGGAGCCACCAGAGGCTTCACCAAGACATAGTCCTAAGTCCACATACGCAGACAGGCCTAGATTTTCTAGAGAGGCCTTAGCTGCTTTTTCAGCCGACAAATGCGAGGCCATCACATACTCTAAGCTGGCCGGCACAAGATTTTTCGCTACCAATGCGCAAGCACTCGTATTGAACCCATCGATGATAACTAAAGATTTTGTCGCTGCCGCACCTAAAATTACTCCTACGATACAAGCAAATTCAAAGCCCCCTACAGAGGCCAAAATACCCAAACCATCATTTTTATCGATGTGTTCATATTTTACCAACGTATCATGAACGATGCGTTGTTTTACTTTCAATCGTTCGTCGGAAATATTACTGCCTCGGCCAGTTGCTTCCTCAGCAGTGAGGCCTGCAAATTTAGCCGTCATTAACGCGCTAGATGTCGTATTGGCAATACCCATTTCGCCAACGAGGAACACATTATATCCTTGTGCCACCTTTTCTTGGACCAATGCAATACCTACCTCGATACCTTCAATGGCCTGTTCACGCGTCATAGCCGGTTCTTCTAGGAAATTCTTTGTCGCCATACCTAGTTTATGAGATCGCAAACCAGGCACCCAAGACATATCGGCGGCAATGCCCATGTCTAGGATTTCCATGTCGGCACCACAATAGTTAGCCAATGCATTTGCACCGGCACCTTTGGGAATCAAATAGTTCTGCGTCATCCCCACCGTTGTTTCCATTGGGTATGCACTAACCCCCATGCGCGCCACCCCATGGTCTGCAGAGGCAATGACCATACAAGGTTTTGGAATGGATACCTCCACCTGCTCCGTCGCTGCCGCATATTGTGCCACTACAGACACCAAACGACCGTAACCACTAGCCGAACTAGCCTCATCCCAGCGTTCTGCAACTATATGTTCAATCTCTTTATTTCTCTCTACAATGGACTGACAGGTATCTTGAAATAATCCCATGTGACCTCCTTAATGTATCGAATTAACGACAAGAATAATGGTGAAAGTCTCGTCTCTCACCGAATCGTTCAACTAATCTATCAACCTAATATATACTACTGGGCCCTAGCGTAACAGCATCGGGCCCAGTCTTTCAATTATGAATTTTCGGCAGTTATAAATCTAATAAAGTCAGACATCGATATTCTATTCTAGATTAGCATCATTAACCTGACCAGTCAAATATGGCAAGCGCTCGCGTATCTGTTTAGCACGGCCAAGATATTCCTCTATAGCTGCCCCATCATCATCACGAGCTAATAGTTGACGAACGTGGTTCACCTCTTGTTCCATCAACTCAAGAGACTGTAATACATTTTTGCGATTTCCAAAAATAATCTCCTTCCACATACTTGGCAAACCACCTGCGGTACGTGTGCTATCACGGAATCCGCCAGCAGATAAACGCATGCGGAACTCACCTAACTCATCGCCACCAACCACTACGGTCATAATAGAGGCCATCAAATGTGGCATATGACTCACCATGGCTAAAAATGCATCGTGATCTTTCATTTGTACTCGTTCAATACGAGAGCCAATGGATTGCCCCATATTGGCTAATTCATCAGCCGCTGCCGCATCATAGCATGATGCCTCAGGATCATCGAGAACAATCCATCCCATCTTTTGGAATAAATCCTTCGTAACCACCTCATAGCCGCCCTTTTCAGAGCCCGCCATGGGATGGGTAGATACAAAAATAACCCCGTCTGGAATATGCTGATATACAGATGCCACAAAATCATCCTTCGCACTAGACACATCGGTTACAATTTGTCCTGATGTAAATAAATGCGCCTTTTCAGCAAAAAATTTTGCATTCGTTTCTGGTGGTAATGCAAATACTACGATGTCAGATTCACGAATCACGTCATCTACATTTGTCCACGCTTTACTGACTGCTTTATCAGCTAAAGCCATATCACAAATTTCTTGACGCCTCGCATACCCTACTACCTCATAGTCTGTGTAGGCCTTTAATGCCAACGCTAGCGAACCGCCTAATAAACCTAACCCTATGATGCCTACAGTTTTACTCATGTTCTTCTCTTTCCTCTATAAAAATTTATTACTCAATAAGTCGTTTATTTTTCCATTTACCACTTTGCCAACGATAAATAAATAATAATCCTCGTAAAATTTCATCTGTCGCCATGGCAATCCAAATACCTATTAACCCCCACCCCCAATGGATGCCCAATAGGTAGGAAAACGGAACTGCGCAGAGCCACATTCCAAAGATGCCAACTAGCATTGGTGTGCGTATATCGCCAGCAGCCTGCAAACAGCCAACCATAACGATGTTTACGGCTCGGCCTAATTCGAGGAATATTTCCACAAATAACACCTTATGTGCTAGGTCTAGCACTTCTGAATCCGTTGTAAATATGGATAGCACTGGCGTGCTGAATATGTAGAAAAATATGGCTAGCCCCACGTTGATGCAGATAGCCAGCACCATAGATTCCCACACGCGCTTGGTGACCTCCTCTTGGCGTTTGGCGCCCATGAGGAATCCTACGATAACTTGCGATGCATTGCTAAGCGCAATCGTATATACATAGCACAACATGGCAATGATATACACATAGACCTTCGTGTTGATAACGGCAAGGCCCAATATATTGACCATCTTCATAATCGTCGTCTGTGAAAGCTGATATGATAGCGTTTCCCCGCCCGATGGTACACTGATATTCAAGATTTGTTTCAATGTAGATTTTGGGAACGGACGTAGATAGGAAGTATTTGCTTTCACCGTCAACAATGTTCTAAACAAGTAAATAATGATGCCTAGGCCCACCAGTTTGCTGAGCCAAGTGGATATGGATACACCAAATACGCCAAGGCTCGGGATTGGGCCGGCACCGAAGATGAATACATAGTTCGTCGCGATATGAATGATGTTCATCACTAACGCCACATACATGGTGACACGCGTCAACGAATGTCCACGGAAAACGGCCACAAATGTGTAATACAATGCCTGTATGGGCAATCCAGCGGCCACGATGGACGTATAGAGCGTCGTATCGTGCATGATTTCCGGCGGTACACCAAGCCAAGTGAATATCCATTGATCACAAGTGATATAAAATACGGAGGCCACCGAACTGAACACAAAGCTGAACGCCAGTGCGACGGAGCACACCTCGGATAATTTTGATTGATTACGAGCGCCTAAATATTGAGCTATCAATATGGTCGTTGCCGTACTCATCACGATGATAAGCATAATAAATATATTTAAAATTTGATTGGCATTAGCCACAGCGGCCACAGACTCAGATGAATAATGACTCATCATGAGCTGATCAATATTACCGACCAGCATTTGTAAAAATACCTCGATAAATATGGGCCAACTAAGGGTCCAAATGGACAAGCTAATGCCCTTTTCATGTTGATGCATAGAGGCTCCTTAGTTTTACTACAATGGTTTAATTATAGCACATTAGGAGTATTTATGTAGGGTTATAGGGGGGTAATGCCAATTTGCTATCCTAAGTTATTTATACATACCTTCAGCAAAAAGGTACTATATAGTATTAAACAGCTAATATATACGTCAGAAAGGCCAGCTAGCAAACTAGCTGACCTTCCAGGACTACTTTATTATATAGAAACTTTTACAAGTTACTACCACATTATGCAACTTTTCGTTTTGTACGGAACACCGTCAAACCAACACCTAGGGCCACTAGCATAATCGCTGCACCAACACCTACAGTGAGAGACATACCAGTCATCAACCACAACGGTGTCAAACCTACAAAGGCATCTTTCCAAGACATCAATGTGGAGTATACACCATGAGTATCACCTGCATGGGATTGAGAATCTGGATCTACTGCACGAACTAGGGCTAAGCCTGTAGATGTATTACCAGTAGCTGCACCGAAAGCCATAACTGCTTTTTCAAACCATTCATCTTTACAGAAACGGCTAGCACAGAATAGGATCAATGGTACAGTTAATACTACTAATACAACAGAGTAGATAGCAATCGCTACTGCGTAAGAAGAAATAAATTCGATGTCAATTGTTGCCATAGCAGAGAAAATTACTAGTTCAAGTAAGAAACCACTTATTAAACTAATCATTTTCAAATCTACATATTTTTCCCATTTCATGAGTTGGATAAATTTCCACATAATGGCACCACCCACAACGCCATGAAGTACACTAAGCCATTGTATCTGCAATATTAGAGGCTGGGATTTTGCTGAAAGCCTCAACTAATTTGGGATCTGGTAAATTACGTTTTAAATACACTCGATTTCCTACTGACATAATTACATCTCCTTAATGTTTATGATTTTTAAGAATGTCACATTTGCGTTTTACTTATGATTGAATTATAATATCCCTATAATAACAAAACAACGTCGTTTTTATTTAATTTTTAACAAAATATTTTTGTGAGAAAAATTATGAATCTACAAAGTTTATATTATTTCAGCGAACTTGCAAAAACGCTTCATATGACACAAACAGCAGAATGCTTATTTATTTCACAACAAAATCTGAGTAACCATATTCAACGACTAGAAAACTATTATGGGGTAAAACTATTTGAACGAAAACCTCGTCTACAGTTGACCTATGCTGGTGAACAAGTATTAGAATTTGCTAATATGATTAATCGTGAAAGCATCAACTTAACTAATATACTTTCAGAAATAAAAAACGAGGCTACCGGAACCATTCGATTCGGTGGCAGCCCTCTTAGAATCAACGCGATATTACCTTATGTATTATCTGAGTTTACACAACAATTCCCTCATGTAGAAATTCGAATTTCAGATGTACTTTCAAAAGAGCTAGAAAATAAAGTATTGAATTATGAAGTTGATTTTGCCGTAGTTACAGGTCATGAACCTCACCCAGAGTTAATCGATGTACCATTAATAGAGGATCCATTATATCTCTGCGTATCTAAAAAATTATTAGAAAAACATTTACCTGATACGTATGAAATGATAATTAAAAAATCTGCTAATGGCACTGATTTAAAAGATTTTGCAGACATACCATTTTGTATTTTAGAAAATCGTTTGGGTAAAATGATCGACCAAGTATTTAAGGATGCTAGCGTAATGCCAAAAGTATACAGCACCAGTATTCTCACCCAAATATCCACCGCTATTGGATTAAAAGGCGATGCTGCCTGTTTTGTTCCCCACCTAGGTCTTGCTAATATTATTGATCGACTACCACCAGATATGTACATCTTCCCTGTACTTTATAAAGGAAAGGTACTCGTACAAACTGTCAATCTAATTTGTCGTGCAAATCAGTATCATCCTGCCTTTGAAAAATTATTTATGGAACTGTTGAAAAAGCGCTACCAAGAAATTGCAGAATTAAAAATGAAATAATCCTGATATAAAAAAGCTCAGCGCGAACGGTGCACTGAGCTTTTTATTATATAACTTGTCTGCTTAAGGATTCGTTATGTTAGATATTCAATTATTATTTGAATTCGTTGCAAAGTTTATTGAACAACTCTGCATCTGGTTTAACCACGTCGTGTACTAATGCACGAGGATGTGGACCGCCGTTAGCGTTCGCCATTGCTTTTTCGAAGGACAAACGAGTAGTGTCTTGATATAACAAACCTGTTACCAAGCCGTCAGTTTCGCCTAATACTTTCAAAGCAGCGGCACGATCATGATGATCGAAACCTTCTGGCAATGCTTGCAAAGCATCTTTGAAGTAGTCATAACCATTGCGTTTATTGTATGTTACGCATGGGCTGAATACATTGATGAAAGCAAAACCATCGTGGTCCATAGCTTGACCGATAAGATCAACTAATTCTTTACGATTTGTCATGTAGGATTGAGCTACGAATGTAGCACCTGCTGCGATAGCAGTTTCACAGATGGGCAATGGAGTTTCGAAAGAACCATGTGGAGACGTTTTTGTTACGAAACCTACGTCGGAACGAGGAGATGTTTGGCCTTTAGTCAAACCATATACATGGTTATCCATTACGATATATACCATGTTTACGTTACGTTTGAAGGCATGAATAGTATGCCCCATACCAATAGCGTACGCATCGCCGTCACCAGAACATGCGATAACATTTAGATCTTGGTTCGCTAATTTTACGCCTTGTGCGTAAGGAAGTGCACGACCATGAGTTGTATGTGCACCATAAGCATAGAAGTAACCACCAATACGGCTAGAACAACCAATACCGGAAATTACGGCTAAATCTTCAGGTTTGATATTTTTAGCAACCACTGCATCGGTGATAGCAGCTTGGACACCATAATGGCCGCAGCCTGGACACCAGTTAGGTCGAATATCATTTCTGTAATCATTCGCTGTTGTCATCTTATAGTACCTCCTTGATTGCATTTTTCACATAACTTTTTGTGAATGGATTACCGTCGTATTTCAAGCAGCTAGAAATTTTGGATTTTTTGTGCATGTTGATTTTGAACAAGTTAGTCAATTGACCAGTTGCATTATGTTCTACGATAACAACTTTTTTCGCTGCATCCATGAATGGTTGTAATTGTTTTGCAGGGAAAGGTTTAATCAAACGTAATTGCAAGTGGTTAACTTTAACGCCTTCAGCATCAAACTCAGCAACTGCTTCTTCGATAGCGCCACGGCTAGATGCCATGCCGATTACCAATACGTCAGCTTCATCGTATTTTGCATTATTCAAGAATGGTTCATAGTTGTCAGCTACAGTTTCCAATTTGCGGAAACGTTTGTCAGTTTGCGCAACGTGCATGGAAGGTGCTTCAGCTGGTTTACCTTCTTCATTATGTTCAAGGCCTGTAGACAAGAATAGACCATTTTTCATACCAGGAATTGTACGAGGGGAAATACCATCTTCAGTGATTTCAAAACGTTTGAAGTAGTTTGGTCTTTCCAATTCAGGAAGATCTTCTTGTTTCATCATTTTACCGCGGTTAATTGGCACGCGATTCATGTCAAAGGAAGGAACAGATTGTTTGTTCAAACCTTGTTGTAAATCAGGCATGAAAATAACTGGGCATTGGTACATTTCAGCTAGGTTGAAAGCTTTTTGAATTTCGTAGAAGCATTCTTCGATGCTTGTTGGAGAAATTACGATACCGGAATAATCGCCATGAGCATTGTAAACAGCTGCGTCAATATCAGATTGTTCAACTTTTGTAGCCATACCAGTGGATGGGCCAGAACGTTGTACGTCGATAACCACCATTGGCAATTCAGCCATAGATGCCATGGACAAGGATTCAGCCATCAAGCTAAGACCAGGGCCAGATGTACAAGTGAAACCACGTACACCTGCATAAACACCACCCATAGCAGTCATACAAGCTGCAATTTCGTCTTCTGTTTGTACAATAGTAGCACCTAATTTGTCCATGTTCTTAATCATGTATTCCATTACTTCAGATGCTGGAGTAATAGGATAAGATGCCATGAAACGAGAACCTGCTGCAATCGCACCTAATGCACATGCTTCGTTACCAAGTAAGAACATTTGGTCAACTTTTTCAGGAGCTGGTAATGTATCAATTTCTACATCGCCTTTACCAGCCATAACAAGTGCATGACCTTCTTCGAAGGCTGCAATATTTTTATCTACTACGTCTTGAGATTTTTTAGCGAATTTAGCAGAGATAGCCGCATAGAATGGAGCTTTATCAAAGCCAAGTAATGCTACAGACATACCCAAAGATACGATATTACGCATCATCAAGGAGCCTTGTTTCATAGCAGTTTCGGAAATAGGAAGAGATAGGCAATGTACTTTGCCACCTTCGTATTTGGAGAAGTCTGGATTTACTTTGCTGTCACAGATAATGTAACCGCCATCACGAACTTCACCGCCATGCATGTCAACAGTTTCTTGGTCCAATGCTACCAAGAAGTCGATGCTTTCACCAATGGACATGATTTGTTTAAGCGCAATACGCAATGCAAAAGTAGTGTGACCACCTTTGATACGGGATGCGAATAAACGTTGGCTATATAAAGAATAGCCTTCTTTAGCAAGGATCGTAGCCATGATTTCGCCGCAGCTCTCGATACCTTCACCTTGTTGTCCACCCATTTTCCAGATAAAATCTTTACGTTGTTGCAAGAGATTCACCCTCCTTAGGATAAAAAAGAATGCTGACAAGTTGTAAATCTATAATATACTTACATGAGTCGTTTAGACTTGTCTTCGTTGTCATTGTAACACTTATAAGAATAAGTTTACAATGACGTTTTTCTATATAATGCATATAACAATATGTTATATGTATTTTGCCCTTTAAATATATGATTCATGCATTTTAATCATAGTAAAAATATTTTCTATAGTATAAAAAAATCGGTAGAATCCTCACTGGTTCTACCGATTATTATGGTATAGATAACAATATATTTTTGTCCTATAAACCTATAATATCTAATCAGATACTGTTGCATCAGTTTTTTTACATTACAGATTACTAAAGTACTCCACCTGCTCCTGCATCCGCTCTTGTGTAAAGAAGATTTCCTCCAGACACAATCCTTGAGGTGGTGCGGTTTTACCGATGAGCTTTCGAGCCTTGGCCTCCAAATAACCTGGAATAGCACTTGGTTCACGTCGATGCAATCCTACATCTACCAATAGGCCCGCAATATTACGCACCATATGGTACAAAAATCCATCACCGATAACGGAAATAATGACCTTAGGGCCAACTTTCACAATGCCGATGGCATAAATCGTTTTCACCGGATTGGCAGGCGTCGAATTCGACCCCTGCAATGTAGTAAAATCATGAGTACCCAACAATTCATGGGCACCCCGTTTCATCGCCCCAATATCTAACGGTTTCTTCACATGATAATGAAAGCGCTGTGTCAATGGATCATCGATTTCTTCGTTATGAATGGTATACGTATATTCCTTACCATGAATTTTCCAGCGAGGCTTCCAGTCCATAGGAATTTCCTCCGCCTTTGTGACCACAATAGATCTTGGCATATGAGCAATCATAGCACGGGGAATATTTTCTACAGGAATATTACCTTCTGTGAAAAAAGTAACAACTTGGAATTTCGCATGCACCCCAGAATCTGTACGAGAGGCGCCGTAAATCGTAATAGGTTCATTACAGATTTTTGTAAGCGCTGCTTCAAGAGCGCCTTGCACCGTTGTGCCCCTCTCCTCGGGCTGACGTTGATATCCTACTAAATCGGTACCATCATAGGCCACGATTAATCGAATATTTCTCATGCCTGCCACCACATAAATGCCAACACTGCTGTTACGATGAGCACTGCTAGCACGCCGATATAATCGTATTTTGTAATAGCTAATTCTTTCATGCGAGTACGATTCACACCGCCGCGATAACAACGAGCCTCCATAGCAATGGCAAGCTCATCAGCACGACGGAAGGCACTGATAAACAATGGCACCAGTAAAGGTACCATATTTTTGGCACGTTGGATAATACTGCCTGTGACGAAATCGGCACCACGAGCAGATTGGGCTTTCATAATACGATCAGTTTCGTCCAATAGAGTCGGAATAAAACGCAATGCAATAGTCATCATCATCGCCAATTCATGAGCAGGCACACCAAATCTGCGCAATGGATTAAGTAAATGCTCAATGCCATCGGTCAATCGAATTGGTGATGTCGTATACGTCAATAGTGACGAGAACAAGATTAAAAATACGAGACGCGCCGCCATTTGTAGGCCCATCGCAATCCCTTGCTCAGAAATATGAATAAATTCGTAATCAAAGAAACTATCGCCAGGAGTCGTAAAAATATGAATCCCCATAGTGAAAGCGATAATCACCCATAATGGTTTAATGGCGGACCACATGAGATGTAACGGCAATCTTGATACGAGCATTGTCCCAATGGTGAAAGCCGCCACTACGCCATAGGCAGCAGGCGTTTTCGCCAAGAAAATAGCGATAACAAATATAGTGGTAGCAATAATTTTAGCACGTGGATCCATACGATGTAGTAAAGAATCCCCTGGGAAGTATTGTCCAATGGTAATATTATTTAACATTGTTTTTACCTCCTTTATCGCGAGTCTTACGCGCTGCGCCCTTAAAGGCAACGGTTGTAGTATTCTTAGAGGCACTAGGTTCTGTCGGCGCAACTGCTTCATTTACAGTCGTAGATGGATTCGTCTTAGCATCCTGTCTTGTCGCCTGTCCGGTGCTTTCAAAAATAGCATTCACAGCATCATCTACGGTAAGTACGCGATTTGTCACGTTAAGCCCCCGTTCACGAAGAGATTCCATCATGACAGATACCGGTGGCACGTCGACGCCCACGTTTTGCAATGTTTGACGGTGATTATTGAATATATCTAGCGGCACACCATCGAGCACAGCTTGGCCCTTATCCATTACGATAAGGCGATTCGCCATGCGAGAGATATCCTCCATATTGTGGGACACAAGGATTACGGTAATGCCCTTTTGTTTATGAAGTTTGATGATTTCCTCAAAGATTTCCTCACGGCCGAACGGATCGAGGCCTGCAGACGGTTCATCGAGAACAAGGTAATCTGGATTCATCGCCACAACGCCAGCAATAGCAACGCGACGCATTTGACCACCTGACAAATGGAACGGAGAACGTTCCGCATAGGTATTGTAATCAAGGCCCACAAATTTCATAGCCTCACGAACCCGTTTGTCCACCTCGTCCTCAGATAGCCCTAGATTTTTAGGTCCAAAGGCAATATCTTGAGCAATGGTTTCCTCGAACAATTGATGCTCAGGATACTGGAACACCATGCCCACCTTATGGCGCATTTGTTTTGCTTCATCCGTTTTACCGCTAATATCCACGCCATTCACGGTCACAGTACCAGTTGTTGGATGTAATAACCCATTTAAATGTTGTACCAATGTGGATTTGCCGGACCCAGTATGGCCGATAATACCCACGAATTCACCTTCCTCAATAGTGAGATTGATAGTTTTCAATGCAGTTTTTTCAAAAGGCGTACCTGCGCCATAGGTATAGGTCACCTGATCTAATACTATCGGCATAGGGCATCTCCTAACTCTTGGTTCGTAATGACTTGGGGTGGTAATTTTACACCTTTTTTAGCCAGTTTCACAGCCACCTCGGCTGCCACTGGCACATCGAGGCCAAGATCCTTTAATGTTTCTACTTGGCTGAAAATCGTGTGAGGATCGCCCTCTTGTAATTTTTTGCCATTTTTCATCACCACAATACGGTCCGCCGTTACAGCCTCCTCCATAAAGTGCGTAATATACACGATGGTGATACCTTCCTCGCGATTGAGTTTATGTACCGTCTCAAGTACCTCTTGGCGACCTTTTGGATCGAGCATCGCCGTTGGTTCATCCAATACGATACAATCTGGTTTCATCGCCAATACCCCAGCTATAGCAATACGTTGTTTCTGTCCCCCAGAAAGTAAATGAGGCGCATGTTCTGCATAATCAGTCATATTTACCGCAGCCAATGCTTCATCAACGCGCTGACGAATCTCTACACTAGGTACCCCAAGATTCTCTGGTCCAAACGCCACATCCTCTTCGACCACCGCGGCTACAATCTGATTATCTGGATTTTGAAATACCATCCCAATGTGTTGGCGAATATCCCACACATTATCCTCGTCGGACGTATCCAAACCACAAACAGTGATGGTCCCTTCCGATGGCGTTAACAACACATTAAAATGCTTCGCCAACGTACTCTTACCACTACCATTCGTCCCAATGATGCACACGAACTCGCCCTTGTGAATATCTACACTCACATCATCCAGGGCCTTTACATCATTGCCATTCTCATCCATGTACACATGACTCATACGGTCCACATGTATCATGATTTCATTATTCTCCATTACACGCCTCATATCTTTCCGGTCAATTTCAATTTTTCGCGCTAGTTATTGTCTGGTTGACAATAACTAGTGTGAAAGTATTGATAACTGCTAATTTCTACGATATTTTTACTAGATGATTATAACAAATCTACGTAACAATTACTATAGTTTAAGGTGCGCTGGGTTACATTTTCTAGATAACGGTGAGGGAGGGGCCAAAGGCCCCAATTCTCACCTAGAACCGTAAATTAGATTCATTGCTGAATAAATGATTATAAAAATATTCATGACAACCAATAACGTAAATCCCTCTGTGAGGGCGGGAACTAAGTTCCCTATCCTCACCTGGATACAATTTACACTCCCGTCATGAATATTCTTATAATCATCACCACTATATACTCGGGGTAATATTCCAATTCACTTCTATGCTTCTTAAACATTCCCCTTGACCGAATGTCGGATCACTAGAGCGTATACTCCAATCATCATTTCTACACCAACGCATCTAACCCCTAACAGACAATCTTCATATTCATAGTCTAATGCCCCGCCTTCAGACAACACCATCAATAGGTGCTCTATGTCCTATACCTCTACCGTTGACGCTGTATGCACACCCCCTCCACGGAGTCAAGGTGAGGATATGCGCCTCTGTAGCTATTATCGGGGTTGGTGCAAACAGCGAGCACGAAAAAATCCCACATATAGTTTTCTCGCGACATTACGCCGAAGGCGTTCCGGAGCGAAAAACTATATGTGGGATTTTTCTTTCACTATCTTACACTAGCTCGATAATAGCTAAAGGTGCAGCGTCACCTTTACGAAGACCTGTTTTGATTACACGAGTATAACCGCCTTGGCGTTCGTTGTATTTCGGTGCAATTGTGTCAAATAATTTTTTAGTTACATCTTTATCCATAAGGTATGATTCAACTTGACGACGTGCGTGTAAATCACCACGTTTAGCCAAAGTAACCATCTGATCAGCTAATTTGCGAAGTTCTTTCGCTTTAGCTTCAGTAGTCTCGATACGCTCATGTTGGAAGAAAGATGTTAGCATTCCACGGAACAACGCTTTACGAGCGGAGCTATCGCGGCCTAATTTTCTGTACATTCGTCTTCCTCCTTATTCGCCGTTTTGCTTAAGTTGAAATCCTGCAGGATGATTTGTGAGTTTTTCCACAATTTCATCGATGGATTTTTTACCCAAGTTGCGAACTTTTCCTAAGTCATCTTTGGTTTTGTCTAGCAAGTCTGCAATTGTGTTGATACCAGCACGTTTCAAGCAGTTATATGCACGAACAGATAATTCCAATTCATCAATGGAAATCTTAGCTGGACCGTCATCTTCTTGAACCTCTTGAGGTTCAGAGTCGATCACTTCAACTGGAGTACCTTCCAATTCAACAACATCAGCAGAATGCGCTAATTTAGTGAAGTTTCCTAAATAGCCAATCATGATTGCTGCAGATTTAGCTATTGCGTCAGCAGCGGTAATAGAACCATCTGTCCAAACTTCTAATGTAAGTTTGTCAAAGTCCATTTCATTACCTACGCGGACATCGCTAACTTCATATTTTGCACGAAGAATTGGAGAGAAAATGGAATCGATTGGAATGCAACCAATTACATCTGTATCTTTTTTATTCTTCGTGGACGGAACATAGCCTTTACCACGTTCAATGCATACGTCCATCACAAGATGAGCTGTCTCATCCATCGTTGCAATTACGAGTTCTGGATTCAATACTTCCACTTCTGGTGGGAATTGAGTAGCCAAATCACCAGCAGTAAGTACACCATCCTTTTGGAAGTCAAAATGAACTTCCAATGGTAATTCTGTGTCTTCTTCAATGCGAATACACAATTGCTTCAAGTTAAGGATAATATCCGTCACATCTTCGCGAATACCAGGGATAGTAGAGAATTCATGTAGAACTCCGTCAATCTTGATAGAGGTGATAGCTGCCCCATCCAAGGATGAAAGCAAAATTCGACGTAAGCTATTACCAAGAGTGATGCCATAACCACGGTCTAATGGTTCACATACAAATTTACCATAGCGACCACCATCGGCGATGTCAACCTTCTCGATTTTAAGTTTCTTTTCTTCGCTCATCAGGAATATCCTCCTATAAAACATGTCTTATATAGTAATTATAGCATGACTGACCCCTATGGGGGCAGTCAATCTACAAATTATACACGACGACGTTTTGGAGGGCGACAACCATTGTGAGGAATTGGAGTAACGTCCTTAATGGAACTTACTTCAAGACCAGCCGCTTGCAATGCACGGATTGCAGCTTCACGACCAGATCCAGGGCCTTTTACAAATACTTCTACTGTACGAAGACCATGTTCCATAGCAGCTTTTGCAGCTTGTTCTGCTGCCATTTGAGCTGCGAATGGAGTGCTCTTACGAGAACCACGGAAGCCTAAACCACCAGCGGAAGCCCAAGATAGAGCATTACCGTTTGTATCAGTAAGAGTTACGATTGTGTTATTGAAAGTGGATCGAATATGAGCCGCACCAGATTCAATATGTTTCTTTTCTTTTCTTTTTGTTCTTACAACTTTTTTAGCCACGCTTTATCCCTCCTTTATCTTATTTCTTTTTGCCTGCAATTGCTTTTCTAGGACCTTTGCGAGTACGTGCATTCGTTTTTGTACGTTGACCACGAAGTGGTAAACCCATACGATGACGTTTTCCGCGATAGGAGTTGATTTCGATTAAGCGTTTGATGTTAAGAGCTTCTTCACGACGAAGGTCACCCTCTACTTTGTAATCTGCATCAAGAATTTCACGAATTTTCGCTACTTCATCTTCAGAAAGATCACGAACACGAGTATCTGGATTAATCCCAGTTTTTGCAAGAATTTCATCTGCAAGTGTAGGACCGATACCGTAAATATAAGTTAAACCAATTTCCACACGTTTGTCACGTGGTAAATCTACACCGGCTATACGTGCCATCTATTCATCCACCTCCTATCAATTACCCTTGTTTTTGTTTATGTTTTGGATTTTCGCAAATAACCATTACGCGGCCTTTACGTTTAATAATTTTGCATTTTTCGCATATCTTCTTTACTGATGGTTTAACCTTCATTAGTACCTCCTTTGTGGACCCTATACTTATTTAAAGCGATAGGTGATGCGACCACGTTTTAAGTCGTATGGTGTCAGTTCCATAGTAACTTTATCACCAGGAAGAATACGGATAAAATTCATACGCATTTTACCTGACACATGAGCTAACACGATATGACCATTTTCCAATTGAACTTGGAACATGGCATTCGGTAATGCTTCAACAACCGTACCTTCCACCTCAATAACGTCTTCTTTTGACATATCTTTTCCTCCGGTTACCTTACTATTTAATCAAACGTGGTTCAGCACGCATGGTTAAAATGTCAGGGCCGTTTTCTGTAACAACCACTGTATGTTCGAAATGAGCAGCAGCTTTACCATCTGTGGTAACCGCTGTCCAGTCATCCCCTAACACACGAACCTTATGAGTCCCTAGTGTAATCATTGGTTCAATACAAAGTACCATACCAGGTTTTAACAAAGGACCATGACCCGGTTCTCCATAATTTGGAATTTGCGGATCTTCGTGCATTTCGCGGCCTAACCCATGACCAACAAAGTCTCGAACAACTCCGTAGCCATATTTCTCACAGTACGATTGAACAGCGTGTGAGATATCGCCGATGCGATTGCCCACTTTCACTTGTTCAATTCCCTTAAACAAACTTTCTTCCGTCACTTTCAACAATTTCATTACGTCAGGTTTAACGTGACCTACTGGAACTGTGATTGCCGAATCACCATGGTATCCATCAACAGATGACACAAGGTCAATACTGATGACATCACCATTTTTAAGCTTACGCTTGGCACTCGGAATACCGTGAACGACTTCCTCATTAACGGAAGCGCAGATTGTTGCAGGGAAACCGCAGTACCCTTTACAACTTGGTATACCACCGTGGCTGCGAATATATTCTTCGGCAATTGTATCTAACTCAAGTGTCGTAACACCTGGTTTAACCATATCGGCTAACATAGTTAACGTGTCGGCTGTAAGCTGACTTGCCTTGCGGATACATTCTATCTCATGGGGCGATTTCAAAATAATCATTATTATTTCTCCAACGCTTTAGTGATATCAGCAAATACTGTGTCTACATCTTGTAAACCATCGATTTCTTGATACAAACCGCTATTGCGATAGTAATCAATCAAAGGTTTAGTAGATTCTTCGTAGACAGCGAGACGTTTCTGTACTGTTTCAGGGTTATCATCAGCACGATTTTCAAGTTTAGCGCGTTCGCTAATACGTTTAACCAATTCCTCGGAAGGAACGTTTAAATTAAGTACAGCGTCAAGCGTAATACCTTGCTCTTTTAGGATTGCATCCAAGGACACAGCTTGTGCTGTTGTACGAGGGAATCCATCAAGAATAAATCCAGATTTGCAGTCATCTTGTAGCAAACGATCACGCACGATACCAACAGTTACACTGTCAGGAACGAGTTGACCGGCATCGATATATTTCTTAGCCTCAACTCCAAGTGGTGTTTCGTTCTTAATCGCAGCGCGGAACATATCACCAGTTGAAATTTGGGGAATACCGTATTTTTCAATTAGACGGACCGCTTGAGTGCCTTTACCGGCACCTGGAGGTCCCATTAATAAAATATACATACTATTTCTCCCTACTTCACAAAGCCTTTGTAATGGCGTGTTACCATGAGCGACTCAATCTGTTGCATTGTATCGAGCGCTACACCTACAACGATCAAAAGTGCTGTACCACCAAAGTATACGCCTTGGATGCCCGTAATCATACCTAAGAAATTAGGCAAGATTGCGATGAAAGCTAAGAATGCTGCACCACCTGTAGTGATTTTGGTCATCACGCTATCCACATAATCAGCAGTCGGTTTACCCGCACGAATACCAGGGATAAAACCACCGTATTTTTTCATGTTATCTGCCATCTCAATGATGTTGAAAGAAATTGCAGTATAGAAATAAGTAAAACCAAAGATCAAAATTGCATACAATACTGTTTGTAATGGAGTACCCCATGTAAATGCATCAGCAATCGTTTTAACCCAAGGGATATCGATAAATTGAGCAATGGTAACAGGGAACATCAAAATAGATGATGCAAAGATAATTGGAATCACACCTGCTTGGTTTACTTTCAACGGCAAGAAGGTAGAGTGACCACCGTACATTTTACGACCCACAACGCGTTTTGCGTATTGAATCGGAATACGACGTTGGCCTTGAGTTGCTGCTACAACCATGACGATCATAAGAACAGCAATCAAAGCAAATAAAATTGCTTGGAATACATTAATTGTACCAGTTTGCAAGTATTGGTAAATTGTTTGAAGACCATCTGGTAAACGAGCTACGATACCAGCAAAGATAATCAAGGAAATACCATTACCGATGCCATAGGCAGTGATGCGCTCGCCAATCCACATCAACAAGCATGTACCTGCTGTGAGGATAATAGCGATTACGAATACACTGAATAAGCTGTTATTAACTAATGCTTGATTAGCACGTAGTGCATAAGCCATACCAAATGCTTGGACAAAGCCTAAGACTACAGTACCATATCGAGTCACTTTCGCGATTTTTTTACGGCCATCTTCGCCATCTTTGCCCCATGCTTCAAACATTGGAACAACTGGTGTCAATAACTGCATTATGATAGAAGCATTGATGTATGGTGTAATACTCATTGCGAAAATGGAAAATTTACTTAATGCGCCGCCGGCGAACAAGTCTAGCAAGCCAAACAAGTTACCAGAGGTAAATAAACTTTCGATAACAGATGCGTCAACCCCGGGAACAGGAATGTGAATGCCCGCTCTGAACACTGCAAACATAAGCAGCGTATAAAGGATTTTATTGCGGAGCTCTGTTATTTTAAAGATGTTCGAGAGGCTATCTAGCACCCTAGATCACCTCAACTTTTCCGCCTGCTGCTGTAATTTTTTCTTCAGCAGTTTTAGTGAAGCCGTTAGCGATAACAGTCAAGTTTTTTGTTTCCAAAGTACCGTTACCAAGGATACGGATACCATCGCGTACATTTTTCAAAATGCCAGCTTCAATAAGAGCAACTGGATCAACAGTAGCACAGTCTTCGAAACGGTTCAATTGAGCTACGTTAACTTCAGCGTATTCTTTAGCGAAAATGTTGTTGAAACCACGTTTTGGCAAACGACGATAAAGAGGCATTTGGCCGCCTTCAAAACCGGAGCGAACGCCACCGCCACTACGGGAGTTTTGGCCTTTTTGACCACGACCTGCTGTTTTACCTAGACCGGAACCAAGACCACGACCACGACGAGTACGAGTTTGTTTGGACCCAGCAGCTGGTTGTAATTCATGAAGTTTCATTCAGTGCACCTCCTTATCTCTATTAAATTTCTTCTACAGTTACTAAATGTCTAACTTTGTGAAGCATACCTTCGATTTGAGGTGTCACTTCTTTTACGACTTGAGAATTAGTTTTTTTCAAGCCAAGAGCTTTTACTGTCGCACGTTGATCTTCAGGGCGACCGATCAAGCTGCGTGTTAATGTTACTTTAACTTGTGCCATGTCTGTCTTCTCCCTTATGCGTTGTAAATTTCTTCTACAGTTTTGCCACGAAGAGCTGCTACGTCTTGAGCGCGTTTCAATTCGGACAAACCTTGGATTGTTGCACGAACCATGTTGTTAGGGTTAGAGGAACCAAGGGATTTCGTAAGGATGTTACGAACACCTACTAATTCCAATACCGCACGAACTGGGCCACCAGCGATTACGCCAGTACCTTCAGCAGCTGGTTTCAAGAATACGCGGCCTGCGCCGAATACACCTGTTACAGTGTGAGGGATTGTACCATTTTTAATTGCAACGTTAACAATATTTTTCTTAGCATCATCAATGCCTTTACGGATTGCTTCAGGAACTTCCGCAGCTTTACCTAAACCAACGCCTACATGACCATTGCCGTCACCAACAACAACCAATGCGCTGAAGGAAAAACGACGGCCGCCTTTTACTACTTTGGCAACGCGATTGATGAATACTACTCTTTCTTTAAGATCGAGAGTTGTATAGTCGATTCTCGCCATGTCTAAATTTTCCTCCTTTTAGAATTTTAAGCCTGCTTCACGAGCACCTTCTGCAAGGGCCGCAACACGACCATGGTAAATGTAACCACCACGGTCAAATACTACAGTATCAATTCCTTTAGCGATAGCTTTTTTAGCAACAGCTTCACCAACAGCTTTCGCTGCAGCTACGTTACCACCATAGGATAAGTTTAAATCTTTATCTAAAGAGCTAGCAGCTACCAATGTAGTACCTGCTACGTCGTCGATTACTTGAGCGTAAATGTTGCTCAAGCTACGGTATACGTTTAAACGTGGACGTGCAGCCGTACCGGAAATGTGACGACGAAGACGAAGATGACGTTTTGCTCGAGCGATGTTTCTACTAGATTTACGAGGCAAGATATTCACTCCTTTCATATATTATGACTGTATTACTATTTACCTTTTGCGCCAGCTTTACCTGCTTTACGACGAACAACTTCGCCTTCATAGCGGATACCTTTACCTTTGTAAGGTTCAGGTTTTCTCCATTTACGGATATCAGCTGCTACTGCACCAACAACTTCTTTGTCAGCACCAGAAACAACGATTTTGTTTGGAGCTGGAACTTCGATTGTAATACCAGCTGGGGCTTCCATTTCAACTGGGTGAGAGAAGCCAAGAGTAAGAGCTAATTTATTGCCCTGTTTTGCCGCTCTGTAACCAACACCGTTGATTTCAAGAGTTTTAGTGAATCCTTCAGATACGCCTGTTACCATGTTAGCAACAAGAGCGCGAGTCAAACCATGTAGGGCACGGTGTTCTTTTTGCTCGGATGGACGAGTTACAGTGATCACGTTACCTTCCACAGTAATATTCATATCTGGATGCAAATCGCGAGATAATTCACCTTTAGGACCTTTAACGTTCATATGATGATTTTCATAAGAAACTGTAACGCCTGCAGGGATCTCGATAGGCATTCTACCGATACGTGACATTATTTCTACCTCCTATTGCTCTGATTACCAAACGTATGCAATTACTTCGCCACCAAGACCTTCTTTACGAGCTTGTTTATCGCTCATAACGCCTTTGGATGTGGAGATAACCGCAATACCCAAACCACCAAGTACGCGAGGAAGTTCTTCCTTTTTCGCGTAAACACGTAAACCAGGTTTGGAAATACGTTTAATTCCAGTAATTACTTTTTCGCTATTGGAACCATATTTTAAAGTTACTTTTAAAGTATTTTCTACTAATTCAAAGTTCTTAATGAAACCTTCAGCTTGAAGGATATTAAGAACAGCTGCTTTCATTCTAGATGCAGGAATGTCTACCGTTTCATGAAGTGCAGCGTTTGCATTACGGATGCGCGTAAGCATATCCGCGATAGGATCGGTCATTACCATAATCTAAAAACCTCCTCTCGTATATCTATTAATTACCAACTGGCTTTTTTCACACCAGGAATTTGTCCTTTGTACGCCAATTCACGGAACGCAATACGGCTAATACCGAATTTGCGCATGTAACCATGAGGACGTCCAGTTAAGTTGCAACGATTGTGCAAGCGTGTTGGAGATGCATTAGCTGGTAATTTTGCCAATGCTTCATAGTCGCCTGCCGCTTTTAACGCTTCGCGTTTAGCTGCATATTTTTCAACGATTTTAGCGCGTTTCTTTTCGCGTTCGATCATAGACTTTTTAGCCATCTATTTGTTCCTCCTATTATTTTTCGAAAGGCATACCGAATTGAGTCAACAATTCACGAGCTTCTTCATCTGTATTAGCACTTGTTACCATGATGATATCCATACCAGTAACGCGTTCTACCTGATCATACTCGATTTCAGGGAAGATGAGCTGTTCTTTAAGACCCAACGCATAGTTGCCACGACCGTCAAACGCTTTAGCGCTAACACCGCGGAAGTCACGTACACGCGGTAATGCCGCATTGATCAATCTATCAAGGAACTCATACATGCGTTCGCCACGAAGAGTAACTTTTGTACCCAAAGGCATGCCTTCACGTACTTTAAAGTTTGCAATGGATTTTTTAGCTTTAGTAATTACAGGTTTTTGACCAGCAATAATTGTAAGGTCTTTTACTGCAGATTCCAAAGATTTAGCATTGCCTACTGCATCGCCAACGCCGATGTTGATAACGATTTTTTCCAATTTAGGAATTTCCATTACGTTGCCGTATTGGAATTTCTCTTGCATTGCTTTTTTGATTTCAGAATTGTATTGTTCTAATAAACGAGACATTGATTAAAGCTCCTCCTTTCCTGATTATTTTAATACTGTACCGCTTTTTACTGTAGCGCGTACGAATTTGCCGTCTTTACCTTCAACTTTTTTAATGCGGGAAGCAGTTTTAGTTTCAGGATCAAGGATCATTACGTTAGAAACATGGATACCAGCTTCTTTAGTAATAATGCCACCTTGTGGGTTAGCTTGAGAAGGTTTTGTATGACGTTTAACAGTGTTAACGCCTTCTACAAATACACGTTCTTTAGCTGGTTCTGTAGCAATTACAGTACCTTGTTTGCCTTTATCTTTACCGGAGATAACAACAACTGTATCGCCTTTTTTAATTTGAAGTTTAGCCATAATGTCGTGTGTCCCTCCTTCTTATAATACTTCTGGAGCTAAGGAAACAATTTTCATGAAATCTTTTTCACGAAGTTCTCTTGCTACAGGTCCGAAGATACGTGTACCACGAGGGGTTTTATCTTCTTTAATAACTACTGCTGCGTTTTCGTCGAAACGAATATAGGAACCGTCTGCACGGCGGATACCTTTTTTAGAACGAACAATAACGGCTTTAACTACGTCGCCTTTCTTGACAACGCCACCGGGTGATGCATCTTTTACAGAAGCAACGATTACGTCACCGATATTGCCGAATTTGCGGTAAGAACCACCCATAACCTGGATACACATAATGCGTTTAGCTCCAGTGTTGTCGGCAACATTCAAAATTGTTTGTTGCTGGATCATCGTCTTTTCCTCCTTACATCACTCTATTTTTGTCTTTCAATAATTTCAACAACTCTCCAACATTTATCTTTGGAAATTGGACGAGTTTCTACGATTTTAACTGTATCGCCGATTTGGCACTCATTATTTTCGTCATGAGCTTTAAAGCGTTTGTTGCTTACCAATGGCTTGCTATATAATGCGTGAGGTACTTTACGTTCTACAACAACAACAACAGTTTTATCCATTTTGTTGCTTACAACTTTACCTACGCGGACTTTACGTACATTTCTTTCTTCTGCCACGATTTTTAAGCCTCCTTTTCAATCCGTAACTTGCTGTTATTATGCGTTTTCAGATTTAATTTCAACTTCACGTTGTACTGTTTTAATACGAGCGATTGTCTTCTTAACTTCACGAATGCGCATAGGATTTTCTAATTGACCTGTTGCAAGCTGAAAACGGAGGTTAAACAACTCTTCCTTAAGACTTGAAACTTGTTGTTCCATATCGGCAGCGCTCATATTACGAATGTCATTAACCTTCATTTACGTCACCACCCAATTCTTTACCCTTAACAACGAATTTACATTTGATTGGAAGTTTGTGGCTTGCAAGACGCATAGCTTCACGAGCTACTTGTTCAGGAACGCCGTCCATTTCAAACATAACGCGACCTGGTTTAACTACTGCTACCCAGTATTCAGGAGAACCTTTACCGGACCCCATACGAGTACCAGCTGGTTTAGCTGTAATTGGTTTATCAGGGAAAATTTTGATCCAAACTTGACCACCACGTTTGATATAACGAGTCATAGCGATACGGGCAGCTTCGATTTGACGGTTTGTAATCCAAGATGGTTCGCATGCTACTAAGCCGAACTCACCATGTGCTACTTTATTACCACGCATTGCACGGCCTTTCATGCGACCGCGGAATTGCTTACGATGTTTTACGCGCTTTGGAATAAGCATTACTTGCCACCTTCTTCCTTCTTAGCTGGAGCTTGTTTTGATTCTGGCAAAACTTCACCTTTGTAAATCCATACTTTAATGCCGATACAACCATAAGTTGTATGAGCTTCTGCAGTACCGTAGTCGATGTTTGCACGAAGTGTATGCAAAGGAATAGAACCTTCACGGTAGGATTCGCTACGAGCGATTTCAGCGCCGCCAAGACGACCGCTTACCATGATTTTGATACCTTTAGCACCAAGACGCATTGTACGACCTACTGCTTGTTTCATTGCACGACGGAAACCGATACGGCGTTCCAATTGGCTTGCAATGTTTTCAGCTACAAGAACGGAGTCCATGTCAGCTTGTTTAATTTCTGCAATGTTAACGTCAACTTGTTTGTCAGTGAAACGAGTCATTGCTTTTTTGATATCTTCGATACCAGCACCACCACGACCGATAACCATACCAGGTTTTGCAGTGTGAATAGTCAATTTAATACGTTTATTTGTACGCTCGATTTCAATGCGGGAGATACCAGCAATGAACAATGTTTCTTTCAAGAAGTTACGAATTTTCACGTCTTCATGAAGATTTGCAGCGTAATCTTTATCAGCATACCATTTTGCGTCCCAATCTTTTACGATCCCGACACGCAAACCATGTGGATTAACTTTTTGACCCACTCTGTTTCCCTCCTTCTGTTAAGCTCTTTCTTTAACAACTACTGTTACGTGGCTAGTGCGTTTCAAAATTTTGAAAGCTTGTCCACGGGAACGAGGATGAATGCGTTTCAATGTTGGGCCTTGATCGATGAAGATTTCAGACACATATAGATTATCAACATTCATATCAAAATTGTGTTCTGCATTTGCGATTGCGGAACGCATTACTTTTTCTACTACATCAGCGCCAACTTTCGGAGTGAACTTCAAGATGGCAAATGCTTCGCCGATGTTTTTGCCACGAACTAAATCAGCAACAATGCGGATTTTACGAGGCGCGATTCGGATATGTCTAGCGATTGCTTTTGCTTCCATTAATTGTTACCTCCTATTTTTTGCCGGATGTTTTTTCGTTCTTAACGTGACCTTTATAAGTACGTGTTGGAGCGAATTCACCTAATTTGTGACCTACCATATCTTCTGTAATGAATACAGGAACGTGTTTGCGACCATCATGCACAGCAATTGTGTGGCCTACAAAACTAGGGATAATAGTAGAGGCACGGGACCAGGTTTTTACTACTTTCTTTTCGTTAGTTTCGTTTAAAGCGTCAACTTTCTTAAGCAAATGATCTGCTACGAAAGGGCCTTTTTTAATAGATCTGGACACTGTTATATCTCCTTTCCTTTATCCTATTTTGTACGACGTTTAATGATTAAGCTATTAGAAGCTTTTTTCTTGTCGCGAGTTTTAACACCATGTGCTGGTTTGCCCCAAGGTGTAACAGGATGTTTACGACCAACAGGAGATTTACCTTCACCACCACCATGTGGATGGTCACAAGGGTTCATTACAACACCACGGTTGCCTGGACGAACGCCCATCCAACGATGACGACCAGCTTTACCAATTACTAGGTTGCTGTGATCAGTGTTGCTTACAACACCAACAGTTGCACGGCATTCAACGCGTACACGACGCATTTCGCCAGATGGTAAACGAAGAATCGCATAGCCACCATCTTTACCCATCAATTGAGCAGATGTACCAGCGGAACGAACGATTTGACCACCTTTACCGATTTTCAATTCGATGTTGTGAATTTGAGTACCGTCTGGGATATTGGACAATGGTAAGCAGTTACCAGGTTTAATATCGGATTCAGGGCCGGAGAATACTACGTCGCCAACTTTCAAGCCATTTGGAGCAAGAATGTAGCGTTTTTCACCATCAGCATAATTTAACAACGCGATGCGAGAAGTTCTGTTAGGATCATACTCGATTGTTGCAACTTTAGCTGGGATATTATCTTTTGTACGTTTGAAGTCAATAATACGGTATTGACGTTTGTGACCGCCACCTTGGTGACGTACTGTCATTTTACCAGTATTGTTACGACCACCTTTTTGAGAAACTTTAGCGAGCAAGGATTTCTCTGGTTTGCTTGCTGTGATTTCGTCGAAGGCGGATACTGTCATAAACCGGCGACCAGCGGAGTACGGTTTAAATGATTTAATTGCCATTAGTGGGCCTCCTTACAACTAGACTCTTAGACACCTTCAAAGAATTCAATGGATTCGCCAGCTTTTAAAGTAACGATAGCTTTTTTGTAATCACTACGTTTACCTTGTGTACGACCCATGCGTTTAGTTTTTCCTAAAACGCGAATAGTAGCTACTTTTTCTACTTTTACATTGAAGATTTTTTCAACAGCTTGACGGATTTGAACTTTGTTAGCAGTCAATGGTACACGGAAAGTGTATTTGCCTTCTTCCATAAGCATTGTAGTTTTTTCGGTAATAACCGGACGAATAAGAACATCACGTAATTCCATTATCCAAGTACCTCCTCAATTTTTGCGACAGCACCCTTAGTAATGAAGAGTTTATCGTAATGAAGAAGATCGAAAATGTTAAGACCTTCGCAAGCTGCAGCTTTAACGCCTTGGATATTGCGAGCGGAACGTTCTACATTCAAATCACCTTCAGTGATGAACAATACTTTTGCATCACCAACGTTGAAGTTATTAAGAATGTTCAATACTTCTTTAGTTTTAGGAGCTGCTAATGTTAATTCTTCCAATACGAATAAATCGCTATTGTTTACTTTACCGCTAAGAGCAGATTTAACTGCCAAACGTCTAGCCTTACGAGGCATAGCTTTGTAATAGCTGCGAGGTTGTGGACCAAATGTCACACCACCGCCAACCCAAACTGGGCTACGAGAAGAACCTGCACGAGCACGGCCAGTACCTTTTTGTTTCCAAGGTTTACGACCACCACCACGTACCATAGCTCTTGTTTTTGTTGCATGTGTGCCGAGACGTTCGTTAGATAATTGACGAACTACGGCTTGATGCATTACGGCTTCGTTAACTTCAACGCCGAATACTGCATCGTTTAACTGTATTTCACCGACTTTAGCGCCGGATTGATTATATGTTGCTACTGTAGGCATTACATAATCCTCCTTTCGACAAATGTATATTATTTAACAGGTTTAACCGTGTTGCGAACCATAACCAAGCTGCCTTTGGCACCTGGGATACCACCTTTTACAAGTAAAAGATTACGTTCTGCATCAACTTTCACAACGGATAAGCGTTGAACGGTAACTCTGTAACCACCCATTTGTCCAGGAAGTTTTTTACCTTTGTATACCTTACCGCCGCCACCGGAGATCATAGGACCGATGGAACCAGGTTCACGATGAGATTTGGAACCGTGAGTAACAGGACCACAATGGAAGTTGTGGCGTTTAATTGTACCAGCAAACCCCTTACCTTTACCTGTTCCTACTACGTCAACCAATTCACCTTCTGCGAAGATATCAGCTGCCAGAGTTTGGCCCACTGTGTAATCAGTTGCTTCAGCAAGGCGAAGTTCACGAAGATATTTAACAGGGCTAACGCCTGCTTTATCGAACTGGCCTTTTACAGGTTTAGTTAAATGTTTTTCTTTAATGGAGCCATAGCCTAGTTGTACAGCGTTGTAACCGTCAGTTTCAACAGTTTTAACACGTACGATCACGCTAGGGGTAGCTTCCACTACAGTGACAGGAACTAGTTGGCCTTCAGCAGTGAAGACTTGAGTCATTCCTAACTTTTTACCCAAAATAGCTTTAGACATAATCGCACCTCCTTATAGTTTTATTTCAATAGATACACCAGCTGGCAAATCAAGACGAGTGATTGCATCCACTGTTTTCGAATTTGGTTCAAGAATATCGATTAAGCGTTTATGTGTACGCATTTCAAATTGTTCACGGGAATCTTTGTTAACGTGCACAGAACGAAGAATAGTGAAGATATTCTTTTCTGTTGGCAATGGAATCGGACCAGATACCATAGCGCCATTTCTTTTTGCTGTGTCTACGATCTTAGCTGCGCTTTGATCAAGAGCTTTGTGGTCGTATGCTTTTAAGCGAATACGAATTTTTTGCTGTTTAGCCATTTAAATAATTTCCTCCTGTCGTCCATTTCATGAATGAACTGCTCCATAGAAATTCTCCCCCGCAGAGGCAACCTTCTACTTCATAGTTTAAAACACAACACAAGAGCGGCATCATCTGCCGCTCATATGCTGCAATGTATATTGTATTGTTAGTGTGACCTAAACAATATAATACTAATAATTAGCCTTCAACGATAGCTGTTACAACGCCAGCGCCTACTGTGTGTCCACCTTCACGAATCGCGAAACGAAGACCTTCTTCAACCGCGATTGGAGTGATTAAT
>SAAC01000182.1 GCA_009929605.1 Negativicutes bacterium | reverse complement strand
TGGCTATTTCGGCGGTGGCGGGCATGCGTATGCGGCAGGATTCCGGGTCTATGAGGATTACGAGACAATATTGCGTGAGTTGGTTGGGGCGGCGGATAAAATTATCCAAAAATAACTTCACGCTAATGTTGAGTAAATAATAAATAGAAAGGTATTCCATGCCAAAATTACACAATAAGAAATCTTTAATCCAAATTTTACAGAGAGGCGGAATACCTTTTGCGATCATGGGAGCCATCTCGGCGTTGCTATATCTTCAGGGCGAGCCTGCCGACGCGCGCGAGCTACTGATTGTTGCTGTCATGCTATTTTCTATTGGAGCGGCAACACTTATTTACGACATAGATTCATGGCTTGTCGCCAAAAAGATCGCCGCTCATTTTGGCGTGATGTGCGCAACAGTTTATCCTTGCCTACTAATCAGCGGCTGGTTTCCGCTAGACAATGTACTAGATGCGCTAGCGGTCTTTGGCTATTTCGTGACTGTTGGCGTGGCGATTCTTGCTGGATTTGGGGTTTATTATTTAGTTAGGCGTCAGCTATCTATACGTAAGAATAAAATTAACTGAATCTAGTCACACACTAAAATTAATCCGTAATATATATCCCCAACACTATTGATTGCCCAAACAATTATAATAGTTATCGGCAAACCGCTGGTCAATATCATTGGGGTCTTTGGTTGTCCGCCTATCCATCTCAAGCATTTCCGCCGTTCCATACTGGTCAATAGTGATTTCATAGGCACAAATCATTGCCTGATCACCGTTTAATTTCGGTGTAATCTTCTCCACGTATTCTTCTTTAGTATAAGCACGAGGCGTATCGTTGAACTGCGTACGCATTCTCGGGTAAGTCGTCTCGGTAGTCTTTACATTTCCGGGCGGGTTTCCAGTAATAGCCGCCACCAGCAATTGCGCAGCGCCTATCGATAGAAGCCCTATCAAGATCGATTTCGCTCGTGACCCTTTAGTTTTAGTGGTTGCTTGCTCTTTCTTCATAGTGAAAGTCCTTTCATGTATATGATTCTCCCCTTAAATTATTTTAGGTACGATGCCAATAAAAACGACACCGCAAGGTGTCTTACTTCCATTCGCAAGCCAGTGTTCGCCGAATTGCTTATGCGGTGCCGTTTAGAACGACGAACCGCAAAAAATAGCTGCTCTGGCTGTTTAATGAAAGTAAGACTCTTAGATTATATCATATACGCCAACCTATATCTACAGACAACTATAAATTTACTCCAACAGATGATATAATAGACCTATGCTAAAAATCTACAACACCCCCAACCGTCAATTAGAAGAATTTACTCCTCAAGACGCTCAAGACGTCAAAATCTACACTTGTGGGCCGACGGTTTACGCTGAACCGCACATTGGCAACTGGGCGGCGTTTATTTATTGGGATATCTTGGTGCGGACACTACGCGCCAACGATTACGGCGTCCGCCGAACGATGAATATCACCGACGTTGGACACTTAGTTTCAGATGAAGACGAAGGTGAAGACAAGCTAGAGAAGGGCGCTCGCCGCGAAGGCAAGACTGCTTGGGAGATTGCAGATTTTTATACTGATTTATTTCTGGATGGTATGCAA
>SAAC01000181.1 GCA_009929605.1 Negativicutes bacterium | reverse complement strand
GGCGTATCATGAACAACGCTAGAAACGACTTAACGCTTGAAATTTGGAAATAAAAAAAGCCCTGCAATCGCGAGACTGTAAGGCTTTTTTTGTTTATAGTTTCAAAAATGCATCTGCATTATACCAGATGCGACCGTAACCGCCTGTATCAATACCTACAGCGTTAGTCGCATTATCGTAAGCATCAATAGTACCGTTGTTAAAACCATCACTAAACTTGACTGTATCGCCTACCTGAGTAGCTGCGTCATTGCCACGAGTGACATTATCCACAATACTCAAAGGAATACCGTTATTATCCCAATTAATATCAGTGCCACCGCTTAATTGATAGCTCACAAACTGCCAGATGCCATTGTGAAACTTGATGTCGTCAACTTTAAAAGCATTATAAGCAGTAAACTTGTTGCCTACTGCTTTAAATTGTGCGATAGCGCTTGTATTACTAGCAGCAAGTTTGTCGGGTGTGGGTTGTGGAGCTGTTCCATTTTGTCGCCATACCTCGATATACTGAGGTTTGTTGACTGAATAGTAATAGTCCCAATCGTGCTCTGATACCGCAGTGCCAACTTGACCGCCAGTCCAATAATCGACAGAGATAAATGTGCTATGGTCTTTCATAATTCCAACGTGGCCACCTGCGCCACCACTATACGCCATACTAGGCCCCCAACTCATGAGGACGATGTCACCACGTCGCGCATCCCATGATTGGTTTTCTGAGATGCGTGTATAGCCATTAGCTGACAAGTAAACACCAAGCGTTACTGTACTATACAGATACGCGTATGGACTAGCGCCTGAGTCTCTAATTGCTTGCGTGACAGACCCTGAACAATCTGCCGTTCCGTCTGCACCGTTTCTACTGCCATACATGCTATAAGTAAGCAACCCTTTGCGGATATCGAACCATGATATAGCTTGATTATTATCAATTGTCATGTAGCACCTCCTCAATTGTTTCGTCGATTTCTTTTGTCGGTAATGTCTCGAATGTACATTGACGACTTTCAATCAATTCACGGTTAATGTAAGCTACTGCAGTACGCTTCTTAGCTTCATTGCTTGCGTCTAAAGTTTCGCTATTCTCAATAGCTTTTTTTGCTAATTCTTTTAAAGTCATTTCTTCTTCTCCTTTTTGAAAAAGTTTGCTAGTCATGATGATGATAAGTAAACTATTCATTCATTATCTTTCTTATAATTTATAGCCGATACACCTACCCAAGCGCCTAACATAGTATCAATCGCAGTAATGATAGTAACTGTTACTCCTGTGTACTCCCAATCAATTGACGTACCTACCGTTCCGACAAATGCTGCGATTGGTGGAAATCCAACAATTGCAATCCATTTTAAAGTGTTATAAGTTTTGTTTGACATTTTAATTACCTCTCTATTAATCTAGTTATGAAATAGACAACGAACGTAACGCCAATACCAGCGATTGTTCGCCACGCCCACTTTTGATTCTCTTTCATTTCTTCTACATCCCTTGCATTTTCTTCTGATTTAGCTAAAGCGTTTCTAGCTATCCCAGATATTTCATTCAAGCCCTCCGTGTTTGTCTCAATCTTCGTGAGACGTTGCAACACTTCAAACCA
>SAAC01000058.1 GCA_009929605.1 Negativicutes bacterium | reverse complement strand
CCTACAAGTTACCTACTCGTTGCCATTACTTCGAGTTAAATTGCCAGAAGGAATGACAGGGCCACTAGAACATGTATATATTTTTAATCGTGAAAATGGTATTTCTATGACATATGCTGGTGATATCAAAGAGGCTGTCTACATGCCAATAAAACTGATTTTTCAGTGACTAAGCCAGATGGAAAGCAGGCCCATAAAATTGTACATTTTGGAGATTATTATAATTTACGGTTAGTGGATACAAATCATGGTAAGGAGCGACAGCTAGTTCTTGACTATGGGGTGTTGGAAAAAAATCAACATTTATCAAATCATAATGGTGAAATTTATTTTGATAATAAGAAGATACAGAAGATTTCAAAAAAAGTTAGAAACCAGTTTGAAAAAAGAGAGTCCTATTACTGAAGGGGATATATTTTTTATGCCTAATTTTAAAGCTAGTTATTGGACTCGAAGTGTACAATATCCTTCTACTCGAATAGTGTTACAAGACCATATTTATATGGATGTGCCAACGGCTTATATGGATATTAATCCATTGGGGCCAAACAACAAAGGCTATTATAACGCGCGTACACTCAATAGGGAGGGGAAATTTACGAATGATCAAAGTTCCCTGATAATTTCTGCCTATGGCCCACAAAAACCAAGTTACAAAACGATGGAAATCAGTGAAGAGGAAAAGATTAAATCAGAGCAAGAACTTTTTTATGATATCGGCACTACTCATAGGGATCGCAGGCCACATTATGAGCGAAAGTTAGAGAATTATAATTGGCTAATTCAAGACGACGCCACTGGATATACGTATACTACTAAAACAACTGATGTCGGGGAAAAAGATATATTGGGATGTATTATAGAGGAAATGCAGGGAATGATCAGATAGGGTATTATCTTCTTATGATAAATGTAGAACAGCCAGTTGATGGTATTCTTGATTATGAAAAATTCCTCTCTATGGTAAAATCTCTTCGCATTGATGGTAAAAACTCAATACAACGCTTGTGGCATAGTATCGTTGTTCCTGTAACGATACCGCCCAAAGACTCGAAAGGTACGTCTAAAACTGACAGTGTATCTGTTATTTAGTAGCCGCTTAATTTAAGTGAGTGTGTATTAGTAAAAAATAATGAGTTTTAATATAGTAGAAGTCTTTTATATCCAAAAATATTAATATGAATTAAAGTGTTAAATGATGTATAATAATATGACTAAGTAAAGTGTGTATAAGTGTTGAGTTTTGTGTAATAGTTGGGGGTGTATTAATGTGGACTATAATGGAACCATTGGGAAGGGGGGATACCTATATGACATCGGGGATGAAATTTTTCTTTGGATTAGCCATAGTCATGCTAGGTATCGCTATGGGGTTGATTGTGTTTTCCTTGTGGGGGCCAACGCCTACATCACAACCAGTGGAGGTTAATGGTGTGCGTACATTTACCCCAGGTCAAGGGGCCGTGAAACCTAAAAAACGAGGTGGTGGAGGCGGGAGTGTGTTTACCAAATCCGTTGCACCTAGTAAAGTGACACCACCTCCTGGTGGAGGTGGCAATCGGTCTAATAAATACCGAGAAGAAATGGAAACTATTGAAGTGGATAAGGAGGGAAACACATTCTCCGTCCGGCAATTTACGCCAGGGGCACCAGCTGGTGATGCACCATCCTTTAAACCCGATGCAGCACCAATACCAAAATAAATTTCTTCCTTAACTAATGGGCCGAGTGGCGCTATACGTAGTTTTCTGGCTAATAAAGAAATTACAGATGCGGAGCCATATTATTAATAAATTAAGAATCTCATCTATTATTTGAACTCTAATGTTAGATACTTATCTAAATTAGTCTATGCTTATAATAGATGAGATTTTTTTGTCGCTTTCACCAACTATGAATATACCTTAATAGATACAGTGTTGTTTTTTCTATAAGGAGGTCATTATGTTAGGTGATTTATCGGCAAGATATGAAAGTAATGGTGATGTAGGTGCTATTTCTGACAATGAACTCGATTGGGGAGGGAAATCCTATGGATGCTATCAGTTTTCTAGTCGAGCGGGAACGGTGGAGCGATTTATTCAGTATTTAAAGGATACTAGTGTTTCGATATCTGGTGAGAATAGTGTCACGCTGTCCGATGAGAATGGTGTTACGTTATCTGATGAGGCGCGCATGATTACACGTAATATGGGGCATTGCTTAGGCACAGAATGTATTGGTAGTTTGGCATTTGATGATGTATGGCGCACTTATGCACATCAATACAAGGACTTGTTTTTCCGATTACAGCATGGATTTATTAAGAAAGAATATTACGATGTAGCCGTAGATTTATTGCGACGTGATTTATTTTATATGGAACGTCATACAGATGTATTAGCTGATGTAGTGTGGTCCCGGTCCGTTCATTATGGACCGTATTGGATTGTTGATCTATTTCAAGAGGCGCTGGCATTTATGCCTATGACGGTACCTAATATGTATCCTAATTTATCTTATGTGGATCATATTCGGTTTGATTGGGACCTCATTGATGCGGTGTATACGGTATGTTCTAGCTATGAATGGAATCATGGTCCTTATTGTGAAAGCTTAAATGAGCGATTCCGTTGGGAACGGTATGATGCATTATTGGCGCTAGATGGAGAGTACAAAGAGCGAAATATATGGTAGAAAGTATTTTACATTACATCTAAAATTCTCTATAATAGAAGTGCAATCGAAAAATATCGATACGAGTTTTGCTAAATGTATACTAGGTAACGTTTCTAAATTATCTAGGCTGATACTATCGAATGCAAGCATTAGAAAGAATATGGAGATATATATGAATTTAACAACAATTTTATACAATGTCGCTAATGGTATAGGCACATTAACTTTTAACCGTCCGGATGTGTCGAATGGTTTTAATGTTACTATGTGTAATGAAATCCTTAGTGTCATTGAAGCAGCAGAAGCCGATTCAAATGTACGTGTACTATTGATTAATGCAGTAGGCAAAGTGTTCTCTGTAGGCGGTGACCTACAAGAGATGAAACGTGCTGTTGAAGAAAATGATCAACAATCTTTAGTTGAAATTGCTGAATTGGTGATGAAGATTTCTTTTGCCATGAAGCGCATGCCAAAACCAGTTGTTATCAGCACTAATGGTGCGGTAGCAGGGGCTGCATTTAATATGGTTCTTGCTGCAGATTTGTGCATTGCATCTACGAATAGTCGATTCATTCAAGCCTTCGTTAATGTAGGGTTGGCACCTGATGCAGGAGGGATGTTCCTATTGACTCGTTCTGTAGGGATTAACCGGGCTATGCAATTAGCCATGACTGGTGAAGCTGTACCTGCTGATAAAGCAAAAGAATATGGCTTTGTTTACAAGGTGGTAGAACCAGAAGCTTTAGAAAAGCAAACAGACCGTTTGGTTACACGTTTGGCAAAAGGGCCAGAATTATCTTACAAGGCAATGAAGGAAATGATGTGGGCTAGTTTCTTTGCTGGTTGGGAAGAATATGCAGAATTAGAGGTTCAATTGCAAGCCTCCTTAGGATTCTCTGAGGACTTTAAAGAAGGCGTACGTGCTTATGCAGAACGTAGACGCCCTAAATTCGGTTAATCCTTTTGGAAAATTTACTCATACAATAATACGATAATGGATACTGGTGGTGGCGGGTGTTACAATACGCTATAGCCAGTATCTTTTTTTGCTATACTCCCCCTCTTTTCTATTGTGTGTAAAACGTATATAATACATGATATGGTGACGGTAGGTCACATAAGAGGAGGGGCTGCGTAATGGCTCAAGATATTATAAAACATTTCCCTACTATCGAAACAGTGACAGAGGAAATGGCCAAGGATTTTATAGCAGTAACGAATAAGTATATTCACGATACGGGACATTGTATTGTAGGGATTACTGGTGGTACTGCCATTAATGCATTATTAGAGGTTTTGAATAACAACGATAATATAGATTCTGTTGATTGGGAACATATTTTCTTTTTGTGGACTGATGAACGGTTTGTGCCACAATCCAACCCGGATAATTATTTTTCCAGCTTGAAACCGACCTTATTATGTAAGGTTCGTGGTGCAGCTCATTTCCTGCCTATTGATACAAATGGAAAAACTGTATTAGAGGCGGCAGAAAATTACGAAAAAGAAGTCCGTACCGTATTGAAACGTTGCCAAAAAACAGCCATGGATTTAGTTATTCTTGATTTAGGTAGTGATGGACATACAGCGGGCTTGTTCGCAGGTTCTCATGCTCTTCGTGAACTCAATCATGAGGTGGTGCCGGTTGAGGATGGCAAGGTGTGGGAACGTATTACTATGACGTTCCAATTTTTGGCAAAAACAGAAACTGTTTGGTTTACAGTGGTAGGTGATGCAAAACGGTCTGCTTTATCTAAGGTGATTAATCAACGGTGGGATTATGAGGATACACCTTGGAATGAAAGAATCGGCCGAGTGCTTCCTGGGGCGGTACTTTCACAAGCTACCATCACCTGGTATGTAGATGATGCAGCCTATAAAAAGTAAGATTAGTATTTGTATTCTTTAGTTTGGAATTGTGTAGTTATGTAAAAAATGTTAGTAATTTTCAATTACATGATGTACACTAGAATTAGGAAACCTCACTACGAGTGGTAGTGACTATGATGTATACACAAGGAGACCCTTATGTTTAATTTTGGTACACCTGAATTAATTTTAATCTTGATCATCGCCCTTGTTGTGTTTGGCCCTGGTAAATTACCTGATATTGGTAAAGCGCTTGGTAAGGGTATTAACGAATTCAAAGGTGCTGTCGGCGGGGGCAAGCAAGCTGTTGACGAAGCAAAAGAAGTCGTAAAAGAAGCGACTACTATTGATGTAGAAGTAGGCTCTAAAAATGATGACAAACACAAAGAGGCAGACAAATAATAGGAGGTATTTTTATGTGTAAAGATTGCGGATGTGGAGAAAATAACGGCATTGTAACAAAAGTATTCCGTGTGCCAGCTATGATGTGCGGTAATTGTAAGGCCTCTGTAGAAGGTGCCACAATTGGTTTACCTGGTGTAATGAGCAGCGAAGTAGATTTGCCTGAAAAAGATGCAGTTATTAGTTTTGACCCTGCTAAAGTAGATGTGGGTACAATTACAAAGGCTATTGAAGCAACTGGTTTTGAAGTAGAAGGCGTTCGTGATGCTGAACATAGCCATACATCTGGTGGTTTACTTGGCGGTTTGAAACGTTTATTCAAATAGGAAGTATAGGCAATGATTCGTAAGTTCGATGAAGAGAATTTTACTTGGGACGGCGTAAATACGCTAGTCTATAAACAAGATGGCAGTCCCTTTAAAGATGTAACAAGACAAGTATTATTTGATGGTGCCTTTGACATTCCCTGTCAATTTCGCTATTTTGAATGTAAACCTGGTGGATACTCTACACTGGAATACCATGAACATACTCATATGGTAATGATATTCCGCGGTAAGGGGCAGATGCTCTTAGGCGATGCTATTCATGATGTGAAAGTAGGGGATTTTGTTGAAATCCCTAGTAATACTATCCACCAATTCCGAGCCAATAAAGGTGATTATATCGGATTTTTATGTCTTGTAAACCAAGACAGAGATAAGGTAAAATTGCTCACTGACGAAGAATTACAACAATTACAGGAAAATCCAAAAATAAAGGCATTTTTAGAAAACTAAAAATCTCTGTAGAATGGACGAATGTTTCTCTTGCATAGTCTTCTATAACGTGTTAAGATAAGAACATCATTTACAGATTTTTTTAGGAGGACGCATGTTACTTATTAGCTTGTTGGTTATCGCGCTGGTCGTGATTATTAAAAACATTCGAATTATGAACAACAACTTAACACATGCTGTCTTAGAAGTTCCGCGAATGGCTTAATATACAATCAACAAGTTCTTATATTTTATTAGTTCTTTGTTTTATATATAAACCCAAGGGTGTATTAGCTTGCTTTTACAAAGGAACCTGTAAAGAACAATTATACTATTGCAAACTTTTAAGACGATTCTATGGAGTCGTCTTTTTTTTGTTAGTAAGTGCCTCATTACATTAGGTGATGTAGTGAAAGCACTATGAGATAAGGAGATTATCATGAGTACACGTAGTGAAAATTTGACTCAAGGGGTCACTCGAGCACCACACAGATCATTATTGAAAGCACTTGGTTTTGTTGATGAAGAAATGGGTAGACCTATTATTGGTATTGCGAATTCCTTTAATGAAATCATTCCTGGTCACGTACATTTAAAAAATGTCGTACAAGCCGTAAAAGACGGTATTCGTAATGCTGGTGGCGTGCCAATCGAGTTTAACACAATCGGTATTTGTGATGGCCTAGCAATGAATCATATCGGCATGAAATACTCTTTGGTAACTCGTAATATCATTGCTGATTCCATCGAAGCCACAGCTATGGCAACACCATTCGACGCAATGGTGTTCATCCCTAACTGTGATAAAGTTGTACCTGGTATGTTAATTGCTGCTGCTCGTTTGAACATTCCATCCGTATTCGTTAGTGGTGGTGCCATGCTAGCAGGCGTGCATAAAGGCAAAAAAATCGGCCTATCAGACGTATTCGAAGCAGTTGGTAAACACCAAACTGGCGAAATGGACGACGCTGAATTGAACGTCATTGAAAATAATGCGTGTCCAACATGTGGTTCTTGCTCTGGTATGTACACAGCCAACACAATGAACTGCTTAACAGAGGCATTGGGCATGGGGCTTCCAGGTAATGGCACTATCCCAGCTGTATATTCCGAACGTTTACGTTTGGCTAAGCTCGCTGGTATGCAAGCTGTAGCGGTATTGAAAGCGGGATTGAAACCAAAAGATGTAATGACTCGCGAAGCCTTCGAAAATGCAGTGGCAGTAGATATGGCGTTGGGTGGTTCTTCTAATACAGCGCTTCATTTACCAGCCATTGCTCATGAGGCAGGCGTGTCCTTAACATTAGATGATTTTGATGCTATCGCAGCTAAGACACCTCAACTATCTAAATTGTCTCCATCTGGCATATACTTCATTGAAGACTTGTATGCAGCAGGTGGTGTATCTGCAGTAATGAAACGTTTGGCTGAAAATGGTCGCCTACACACAGATGCACAAACAGTGGCATTAAAAACACAAGGTGAAATCACTGCGGCAGCTGTGGTCGTTGACGAAGATGTTATCCATCCTTGGGACAATCCAGTTCATGAAACTGGTGGTATTGCCGTATTGAAAGGTAACCTAGCAGAGGACGGCTCTGTTGTAAAAGCTGGCGCCGTTGATCCAGAAATGCAAGTTCACTCTGGTCCTGCCAAAGTATTCAACAATGAAGAAGATGCAGTTGATGCTATCATGGCTGGTAAAATTGTAAAAGGTGACGTTGTGGTTATCCGCTACGAAGGTCCTAAAGGTGGTCCTGGTATGCGCGAAATGTTAACACCAACATCCGTTATCACTGGCATGGGTCTTGGTAAAGACGTAGCGTTGATTACTGATGGACGTTTCTCTGGTGCTACACGTGGTGCTTCCATTGGTCACGTATCTCCAGAAGCCGCTCAAGGTGGTACTATTGCAGTGGTTCAAGATGGCGATATCATCAATATCGATATTCCTAAGGGCAAATTAGAAGTGGCGTTGTCTGATGAAGAGATTGCAAAACGTAAAGCTGCATTGCCTCCATTCAAGAGCACTGTAACAGGATATTTGAAGAAATATGCATTACATGTATCCTCCGCAGCACAAGGTGCCATCGAAATTTTAGAAGACTAATGGGAAGGTGTCGTATGCATAAGTTATATGATTTTATGGAAGCCCGTGAACGTTTATCTACTGTAACGGTGAAAACAAAATTAATCCATAGTGATGTGTTTTCCCAAGAATGTGGCAATGACGTCTATATTAAACCAGAAAATTTGCAAATTACTGGTTCTTTCAAAGTACGCGGTGCGTATAATAAGATTTCTAAATTATCCAATGAAGAAAAAGAACGTGGTGTAATTGCAGCCTCTGCGGGCAATCATGCGCAAGGGGTAGCCCTCGCAGCAAAACGCCTTGGTATTAAAGCTGTCATTGCGATGCCAAAACATACACCGCTCATCAAGGTAAAAGCAACAAAACAATATGGTGCAGAGATTGTATTGCATGGTGAAATCTATGACGAAGCATATCAAAAAGCCGTAGATTTACAAAAAGAAAAAGGCTATGTCCTTGTACATCCTTTCGATGATGAAGATGTCATTGAAGGCCAAGGTACCATTGCTCTTGAAGTGTTAGAAGAATTACCTGATGCGGATGTATTATTAGTACCAGTCGGTGGTGGTGGTCTTGTAGCTGGTATCGCTGCAGCTGCGAAATTGAAAGATCCACAAATTAAAGTCATTGGTGTAGAGCCAGAAGGCGCAGCTAGTGCCTTGGCGGGACTCAAGGCGGATCATCCAGTACCATTGGCTGAGGTGGCTACTATTGCAGACGG
>SAAC01000012.1 GCA_009929605.1 Negativicutes bacterium | reverse complement strand
GAGATTTTATCTAGTACTTCGTAAGGGATGCGGGCCCAGTCAGCTGTCATAAAGTCAGTTGTTGTTACACCGCGCAACGCCAATGTGTAATCATATGTACGAAAGTCGCCCATTACGCCTACAGTACGAGTGTTAGTCAATACTGCAAAGTATTGGTTGATGCTGCGATCAAGACCAGCATTGGCGATTTCTTCGCGGAAGATCCAGTCTGCATCACGAAGGATATCTAATTTATCTTTTGTGATGTCGCCCATTACGCGGATAGCAAGACCAGGACCTGGGAATGGTTGACGCCATACGAGGTAGTCAGCAAGGCCCAATTCAGAACCGAGTTCACGCACTTCGTCTTTGAACAAATTACGAAGTGGTTCGATTAAACCTTTGAAATCTACTACTGCAGGCAAGCCGCCTACGTTGTGGTGAGATTTGATAACTGCGGCATCGCCAGCACCAGATTCGATAACGTCAGGGTAGATAGTACCTTGCGCTAAGAAATCAACGGAACCGATTTTACGGCCTTCGTCTTCAAATACGCGAATGAATTCTTCACCAATAGTTTTACGCTTCGCTTCTGGTTCTTCAAGACCAGCCAGTTTGCTCAAGAAACGTTCTTCTGCATCCACGCGGATAAAATGCATACCGGAATCTTTGAACGCTGCTTCTACTTCGTCGCCTTCGTTTTTACGCATCAAGCCATGGTCAACGAAGATACAAGTCAATTGGCTACCCACCGCTTTGGAGATCAATGCTGCTGCTACAGAGCTATCTACACCGCCGGATAACGCCAACAATACTTTGCCGTCGCCTACTGTGTTGCGGATGTCTTCAATAGCTGTTTTTGCATAGTTAGCCATTGTCCAAGTGCCTGTTAGCCCACATACTTCATACAAGAAATTATGGAGCATTTCTTTGCCGTGTTCAGAGTGCAATACTTCTGGATGGCATTGCATAGCATATAATTTTTTATCTGCATTTTCCATAGCCGCCACAGGACAGTTGTCAGTAGTGGCAACGACTTTAAAGCCTTCAGGAATGGATGCTACATAGTCCACATGACTCATCCAAACGATTTCTTCTTCGCTCAAACCTTTGAATAACAAAGAGGACAAATCACATTTCATAGGTGTTTTGCCAAATTCGCGACTTTCAGCAGATGTAACCTCACCACCCAAGGTATGCGCCATGAATTGCATACCATAGCATAGACCAAGCACAGGAATCCCTAGCTCGAACACCTCAGCTTCGATTTGAGGCGCATTATCCTCGTATACGCTATTAGGGCCACCAGTGAAAATAACGCCTTGTGGTTTCAATTCTTTGATTTTCTCTACGGCTTTATTATATGGATATACTTCGCAGTATACGTGGTTTTCACGAACGCGACGAGCGATCAACTGGTTATATTGACCACCGAAATCGACAACAATAACAAATTCCTTGTTTTCCATTTACATCCTCCATTAGCATGTGCTTGTGAAAGCTATTACTCTTTTTGTTTACCTCTTATTATATCATATGTGAAAGCTATATCTCCATCAGCAATATGTTAATCTTCCTCTTTCAATGGTCCCTCTCCCGCTGTATCCTCGATAGCCTCCATATGCACCGCCCCTACAGGGCAGATGGAGTAGCAATCACCGCAGCGAATACAGCCGTGGCCAATATAAAATTGAAATTCTCCTGGTGAAATGCATTGCACGGGACAGTCAACGGCACAGGCACCACATTTCACACAAGTATCTCGTATAGAAAATATTATTTTCGCCATATGCCACCTCCCATAAAAAATGAATGCTACATAGTACTACAATTAGAGTATCAATTAGACATCATTTAAGACATCAATTGCTTGTTTCTCTCCAATACTTGGTGAATCGCATAAGCCACACCATTGGAATCGTTATCCTTAGTAATGTACTGGGCTGAATCTTTCACAAAATCATCAGAATTCCCCATGGCAATAGAGATATCCGCAAATTGTAGCATGGACACATCATTATGAGAATCGCCGATGGTCATGATTTGATCCGCCCCGATTCCCCAATTAGCACCTAGCTCTTTTACCGCATTGCCCTTTGTTGTGTGTGGCAATACGAATTCCAAATTACCTTCACTAGATAACAACAAATCATAGCTAGTATCATTAGATAGATCCTGCACAATGCGCTGTTTCATACTTTCATCACCATAAAATACTTGCAATTTTTCAGGCCCCATGTCGAATTGGTCCATATAGGTACGCAAATCGGCTACAAAGGTACGCGTTTCGAGAACAAAGAGACGAATATTTTCACGAATATAATAATCCACGCGCGGCAAACTTTCACGAGTACCATAAATCGCAGCACCCATGTAGGCCTCTGTGTAAATACCATATTCCAGCAATCGATCTAGCAAATGTAAGGCCTGCTGTTTCGGAAATCCCTCGCGATAAACCTGACGATTATCCTGTTTATCCATCACAAGCGCCCCATTTGAGCAGATGAAATAGCGCAAATCAGGAATCTTGTCAAAGATTTCATTCATCTCGTTCCATGCACGGCCAGAGGCAATAGCCACGCGGACACCTTGGTCCATGGCTAATTTAATGGCCGCTACATTTTCGTCAGTAATCGATTTTTTGGTATTTACCAAGGTACCATCCACATCACTAACGATGAGACGCACTGGTTTTTCATTTTGTAAATTCATGTAATTCCTTATTCTTTAATTTTAAATTTAATGCTTAAATTTGATGATTAAATTTAAGGCTTGATTTTGATGCCTCATTTGGGTTCTTAATTTTAATTCTTAATGTTGGATGCGTCGAACTCGGCCTTGATTGTGGCTAATGTCTCTGGTTTTTCCATTAATGAAAGCAACGACAACCCTATAATGTGGGCACCATCTAAAATAGTTTGTTCAATAGTCGGATCCTGCATGGCTGCGGCGAATTCAACAGAGTGGCACACCTTATCTTCACCAGCTAATCGCAATTTAGGATGGAATGCGGGACATTGAAAGCTCACATTACCAATATCCGAACTCCCCGACACTGGTGCTGCACCTGGTATGAACGGTATATCTAAATCTGTCATCACATCCTCGATGAGATGATTGCCCGATTCAAGGACATTCATACTATCGTAGCAATTACCGTGGAATCCATATTCCACTCTCGTACCAGTGGCCATAGCCGCACCTTCAAAGATGCGTTTTACTTGTTCTGAAATAGTATTTAAATACGTACGCTCTGTATGACGAACGCAGCTTTCAAATTCGGCAAAGTCAGGAATAATATTGGATGCGGTACCTGCCTTAATAATCCAGTTACCGATGCGCGTTTCAGGTCGCACTTGTTGGCGAAGCATGTCTAGGGCATGGATGGCCAATTGCATACCATTCGCCGCATTCACACCATTCCAAGGCTCCCCTGCTGCATGAGCTGGTTTACCATAAAATCGAGCGCGGAAATTATCTAACGCTAGAAAATTGGAGTTTGGACGCGTTTCCTCCCCATCAAGATGAACCATAATAGCAAAATCATAGTCTTTGAACACGCCCGCATTCACCATGTCCACCTTACATCCCGTAGCCTCTTCATCAGGGGTACCAATAATATCGATATCGCCATGAAATTCATAACCTTCTGTTTGCATTTGATGAAGTGCCAATGCTGCCAATGTGCTCATGGATCCACTAGCACTATGACCGCATGCATGACCCACGCCAGGTAAGGCATCGTATTCACAGAGTATGGCCAAACAAGCTGTGGGGTTATCCACCTGTACCGCATGAGCGATAAAGGCAGTAGGCAAATTACAAAATTCATATTCCACGGGAATCCCCGCTTGCTCAAGCACACGACCAATAGTTTTCACAGATTCAAATTCTTGGCTAGAAATTTCAGGATTCTGAGCCAATGTCATATTTATTGTAAATGCAGCAGACTTATGATTATCACAAGCTGCTAGGAATGATTGTTTTCCTTGAATCATAGTATCCTCCTCAAGCTTGATTATCCTATTACACCAAGCTACTTTATTAGTATAACAAATTTTATCGATTTCGTTATAGAGTCAACCATGCATTATGAATACATTAGTTATATTTATACTTTAAATCTTGCACTAATGCATAAAAAACCGTACAATATTCATAGATAGGCGTTTGTTGTATTTTTGGGATTCCATATGGTGAAAGTCACAATAGCGTTAGCTTTCACCGAAACGACGCCAATGTTGTATGTGTAAGGAGGCACTTATGTTTAAATTCAAAAAACTGGCAGCTATTGTAGCAACAGCTGCATTAGCAATTGGGTTAATCGCTGGTTGTGGTGGCGATACTGCTAAAAAAATGACCACTCAAGAGGGCGTATTGCGTGTAGGTTCTGAAACTACATTCCCTCCATATGAATTCACTGAAGGCGATAAATACGTTGGTTTCGACGTTGATTTGTCCGAAGCAATTGCTAAAAAACTCGGTTTGAAAATGCAATTTGTAAGCATGGGTTTTGATGCATTAATCCCTGCTGCACAATCTGGCGACATCGACATGATCGCTGCTGGTATCAACGCGACTCCAGAACGTGAAAAAGTATTAACATTCAGTGATGTATACTTCAAAGATGCTGGTTATGTAACTGTTGTACGTAAAGACAACACATCCATTAATTCTATGCAAGATTTAGCAGGCAAAACTGTAGGCGCACAAATCGGTACCATTCCTGTAGATATGGCAAAAGCGATTCCTAATACAACTGTAAAAGAAATTGATTCTAATGCTACTATTTTCATGGAATTAAATGCTGGTACAATTGATGGTGCTATCATCGATAACGCTGTAGCTATGTACTACTTGAAACAAGGTGCTGACAAAGACCTTCGTCTTGCCGGTCAACCTTCTGAATCCCCAGGCACAGTATTGGGCTTCAAAAAAGACAATGCGGCTCTACGCGATGCAGTTAACAAAGCATTGAAAGAATTAAAAGAAGACGGTACATACCAAAAAATCTATGAAAAATGGTTCGGTAACTACCAACAAGCAAAATAAACGAATCGTTAATTGCTAATCCAGTAAATCCTCTGTATACTATATTTCAAGAGGAATTTTGGATGAGTATTAACTCTACCCGAGACAATAGCCATGTAGTCGAAAGACGCATGGCTATCTTTTTTTGTTCCTCAAGAATACACTTGTAAGAAATAATTTTTACTATTGTATTTTTAATATGATGTGATATACTAAAGGGACAAAAGCATGTAAAATCTTACATCAAAACACCCCCGATTAACTACTGTTAGTCGGGGATTTTCATATCTTTCACTATGATTTTCTCATGTTCCTGACCGGAACATTTACTTGTCTGAAACCGAACCTAAAAAGGGAGATTCTATTAGTATTAACACTAGTAGAATCTTCCTTTTTTATATCTGTAGCCAGGATACACCTTCGACCCTAGCATTCAGATAATGTTTCTTTTTTTACGCTTCCTTAATCACGCTCGCGCAACGTTCGCACAATGTAGGATGTTCTGCATCGTGACCAACGGAATCGCGGTGGATCCAGCAGCGTTCGCATTTTTCAAGTTCAGATGCTGTTACCACAACACCGATACCAGATTCAGCGCTCACAACGGAACCTTCTGGAGCTTTACCTTCCACAAGGTGTGCTTCAGAGACGATCAAGAACGCCGCGAGTTTGCTTTCACCAAGAGCATTCAATGTAGCAAATGCATCGCCCTCAGCGTATACAGTTACGGATGCATCCAATGGATGACCGATTGTTTTGTTTTGACGAGCTTCTTCCAATGCTTTTGTCATGTCCCCACGCAATGCAAGCAATTTAGCCCATTTCGCAGCGAGTTCCGCATTGTAATGTTCTGGATGACTTGCTGGCCAATCTTGAAGCATTCCGCTTTCGCTCATGCCATCTTCTTTAGGCATGTATTTCCAAACTTCCTCTGCTGTAAAGGAAAGTACTGGAGTCACCATAGCCACCAATGTTTTCACGATTTCATACATCGCTGTTTGCGCACTGCGGCGTGCTTGGTTGTTGGCACTTTCAGCATACATAATATCTTTCATAATATCTAGGTAGATAGAACTCAAGTCTACTGTGCAGAAATTATGGATTGTATGGTACAAAATATGGAATTCGTAGTTTTCGTACGCCTCAGTAACCTTGTTGCGCACTTCCTCAAGACGAAGTAACGCCCATTGATCGAATTCGGACATATCCGCATAAGCCACCTTATCAGTGTTTGGATTAAAGTCATCCAAGTTGCCAAGCAAGAAGCGGAATGTATTACGGATTTTACGATATACTTCGGACAATTGTTTTACGATGTCCTTAGACAAACGCACGTCGCCTTGGTAATCCGCAGAGGATACCCACAAACGCATTACGTCAGCGCCATATACGTCGATGATGTCGGAAGGAGCCACAGTATTGCCTACGGATTTAGACATTTTGCGACCTTCGCCGTCCACAACGAAGCCGTGAGTCAATACGGAGTTATAAGGTGCATGACCAGTGGTTGCTACGCCTGTTAACAAGGAGGAGTTGAACCAACCACGATGTTGGTCAGAACCTTCTAGGTACATAGCTGTTGGCACATCAAGGCCATTAACTTCTAACACGCCGGACCAAGAGGAACCGGAATCGAACCAAACGTCCATGATGTCAGGTTCTTTGCGGAATTCATCATGACCACAATGAGGGCATGTGAAGCCTTCTGGCAATAATTCTTTCGCATCGTGAGCCCACCATGCATCGGAACCTTCTTTGGCCACCCAGGATTGAACGGATTTAATGGTGTCGTCGTTGATTACGTATTCGCCACATTCGTTACAGTAGAATACTGGAATTGGCACGCCCCATGTACGTTGACGAGAAATACACCAGTCACCACGGTCACGAACCATGTTATAAATACGATCATGACCCCATTTAGGAATCCATTGTACTTGATTGTCGATAGCATTCAACGCTTCTTGACGGTATCCATCTACAGAGCTGAACCATTGTTCAGTAGCGCGGTAGATAACTGGATTTTTACAACGCCAGCAGTGAGCGTATTGGTGACGCAAGCTGGATTTGTGCAACAATGCATTGTTGTGTGCCAAGATTTTGATGACAGGCACTTCCGCATCATGAATTTCAACGCCAGCCAATGGGAATTCAGTATCGCCATAACGACCTTCGTCGACTGCGGAAATGTATTTACCTACAGGATCCACAAGGGATACGATTGGCAAATCGATGATGCCCTCTTTGCGGTAACGAGCCACAACGTTAAAGTCATCTTCACCATGGGCAGGTGCTGTATGTACGCAACCAGTACCGGCTTCTAATGTAACATGGTCGCCCAATAATACTGTGGATGTACGTTCTACGAATGGATGTTTGAATGTAGCCAATTCTAGATCAGCACCGCTGAATGTGTTCAATACATTGTATTCAGTGATACCAGCGTCCTTTAGGGCGCTTTCAACAAGTTCTGTAGCCATCAAATAGTATTCGTCGCCCACTTGTACCCAAGAATAGGATAATTCAGGGTTCACGGAAATCGCCACGTTGGCAGGCATTGTCCAAGGAGTAGTTGTCCAAATAACAGCGAACGCCTTGGAAGCATGCACGCCAGCTGGCAATGTCACAGTTTTTTCGGATACGTAAGGGAATTTTACGTAAATGGAGAAGGATTTTTTCTCAGCGTATTCGATTTCTGCCTCTGCCAATGCAGTTTCGCAGTGAGTACACCAATATACAGTTTTCAAACCTTTATAGATATGACCGCGTTTCGCCATTTCGCCGAAGATACCGATTTGTTTCACTTCGAACTCAGGACGCAATGTCAAATATGGACGATCCCATTCGCCCAATACACCAAAACGAATGAAATCTTGTTTTTGTTCCTCTACACAATTCAACGCGTATTCTTTACATTTATTGCGCAAATCAAGAGGCGCCATTTCATGACGGTTCAAACCAGTGTTTTTAATAACCGCATGTTCGATTGGCAAACCATGTGTATCCCAGCCAGGAATGTAACGAGTGTAATGGCCAGTCATGGTTTTATATTTCATGATAATATCTTTTAATGTTTTGTTGAGCGCATGACCAATATGCAATTTACCGTTTGCATAGGGAGGGCCATCATGCAAAATGAATGGCTTGCTATCCTTGCGCAATTCCAAACGTTTGTTGTAGATGTCATTATCTTCCCAAAATTTCAAAATTTCTGGTTCCCGTTTTGGCAAATTGCCACGCATTGGGAATTCAGTTTCTGGCAAATGTAATGTTTTACCGTAATCCATGATGTTGCTCCTTTTACATGTTCTCACTAATATATGTCGAAAAAATTGATTATGTTTGGTGAAAGTTACGAATATGGGGTGCCGTGGTATTTTTCCGCTATGACGAAAACTATTGGCGTCATTTAGGTATAAAAAATACGCCCGTCCCCGAAGGGACGGACGTTATATCCGTGGTACCACCCTACTGACTCTCCATAGATGTTTTGCTGAAAATTCATGTATCATGCTCGGATTTGCGCCGTGCGCTACCGCTCACCATCTCAGCAATTCTATGTAGGGATGCCTCCCCGTGAAAGCCACTTACACATATAACGGTGTTCACCGGCAGTTGCCTGCTTGCTCAAAAGTGATCCGCTCATTCTCCACCTATCACCCTCGCAGCACTAGGGGTGACTCTCTGTAGGCTTGTTAGAACTTGCCGTCTTTGTCATCGCAATCCTATATTCGTATCAATTAATTATAGCAAATTAGGGGCGGATGTCAACGGGATTTGGTGTACGTGCCAATAACTACCGATATCAAAATTCAATAGTCAATATACGTTAATAATGCAAAAGCCCCCTAGCTGCAGCTAGTGGGCTTTCATCTTCTCATTAATCATCATTGCTGACTATAATTCTAGATATTTTATTAGCATCTACATCTTTATCTGCTTCAATTAATACTCTACTCCGCCCTCATCATGTCCTCAAAGCTCGTCATAGTCACAAACGCATCATACGTCGTTTTCAACAATTGCACCATGAGCACGGCACCGGTACCTTCACCAAGGGCCATTTGACCGTGAATGGTTACGTCCTCTGGTTCAAAACCGCAGTCATTAAGGGCTACAATCATGCCCGGTTCACGAGAGATATGTGATGGAATACCAAATGCCAATACATCCCGTGTGACACGACTGGCAGCAACGAGGGCCACGGCCGTGATAAAGCCATCTATGATGAATGGAATTTCCCTTTCAGCGCAGGCAATCATAGCGGATGTAAGGGCTACTAAGTCAAATCCCCCTACACAACGCAATACTTCTAATGGTTTGCTACAAGCATTTTGAAACATCGTATCCATATGAAGCAAAATACCATCGGAGATGATTTTCTTTTTCTTAGCCAAGGTCTCTGCATCAGCACCAGATCCTGGTCCTACAGTACTTTCCATAGATTCACCAGTCAATACGGTTAATACCGCTGCAGATGTTGTGGTATTACCGATACCCATTTCACCGAAAGAAATCAAATTGGCACCGCCTGTGATGGCATCATCGATAACATCACGAGCTTGTTGCCATACATAATCAAAGGCCTCTTGGCTCATAGCTGGGCCTTCGAGAAAGTTATCGGAACCCTTTTGAAATTTAGCATCACGGCCTACGGGGCTTTCACTATTGATACCTACGTCGATGAACTCATAAGGAATTTGATTGAATATAGCGTAACGAGTAGCAGCAGTACCGCCTTTCATCATGACACGAGCCATCAATTTTGTGATATCCGCGCTGTAACCAATGTGACCGGCCTTGACGATACCATTATCAGCGCCGAATATCAAATGCAATGCTCTGATGGCCTCAGGCATTTGGTCCCAGGCACTGACGAGTTGTATAAAATAACGTTCCCACACGCCTAGGCTGCCGGGAATAATGCAGCGCGATGCAATTTGTTCTTGCGCTTGTTTCGTTGTCATTCGAGTCATACGTTACTAACCTCATCTATAATTACTCAAACTAGTATGAGTATCACACTAGCAAAATTAAGTATATTTATGCCATAGAAATATACTTAAATTATATACCCAAACAAAAAGCTGTACAAAGTATTTTTAACTAATTATCATCATCAAGATAATTAATCATGTACTTTGTACAGCTATTTTTATGCTTGTGCTACTGCCGCTTTCATAGATGTCACATAGTCCACCAAGGCTTGTTCTGCCTCAGTGCCATGTTCTGCCACGATTTTCACGATAGCAGAGCCTACGATGGCGCCGTCGCTGATAGACGCCATTTTGCCTGCTTGTTCAGGTGTGGAAATACCGAAACCAACGGCTACTGGCACGTCTGTGTATTTACGGATGGTGTCCACGATGGATTTGATATCCGTTTTGATTTCACTACGTACGCCTGTTACGCCGAGGGAGGATACGCAATAAATGAAGCCTTCCGCCTCTTTTGCAATCATTTCGATACGATTTTCAGAGGTTGGAGCAATCAAGGAAATGATAGCTACACCATGGGCCTTTGCTACGTCAGCGAGCTCGCCTTTTTCCTCAAATGGTGTGTCTGGAATGATGAGACCGTCGATGCCCACTTGTTCACAATTGGTAAGGAATTTTTCCTTGCCGTATACGAAAATAGGATTGATGTAGGTCATGAACAACAATGGAATCGTAATGGCTTCGTGTTGGTCGTCTCCCTTACGCAAGCGTTCCACCATGGCGAAAATATCGTCAATTTTAACACCTGTGGACAATGCACGAGTGCTTGCCGCTTGAATAACAGGACCTTCCGCTGTTGGATCTGAGAAGGGAATGCCGATTTCGAGGAGGTCGGCGCCAGCTTTCACCATAGCGCGAATGTAACGTTCGGTGGTCTCGATACCGTGATCGCCAGCCGTGATAAATGGGATAAATGCCTTGTTTTTGAAAGCCTCGGAAATTCTACTCATGGATAGTCACCCCTCTATATTTCGCCATAGCTGCTACGTCCTTGTCGCCACGGCCGGACAAACAAATAATAATGATATCGTCCTTGCTCATAGTAGGAGCGATTTTTTGAGCGTGCGCCACTGCATGGGCACTTTCAATAGCTGGAATGATACCTTCCATTCGAGATAGATACTCGAACGCATCCACTGCCTCGTCATCAGTTACTGGCACGTATTCCGCACGACCACTATCGCGAAGGAACGCATGTTCAGGTCCGATACCAGGATAGTCAAGGCCTGCCGAAATGGAATATACTGGCGCGATTTGGCCATCGCTGTCCTGGCAGAAATAGGATTTCATGCCATGGAAAATACCCACGCTACCTTTCGCCATTGTTGCGGCGTGTTCCTCAGTATCAACCCCACGTCCAGCAGCCTCGCAACCGATGAGTTTAACACCTTCGTCAGGCACGAAGTGATGGAACATGCCCGCCGCATTACTGCCACCGCCAACGCAAGCCATGACAACGCTAGGCAATTTACCTTCAGCCGCCAAAATTTGTTCACGCGCCTCACGGCTAATAATGGATTGGAAATCACGGACGATCAATGGGAATGGATGGGCGCCCATAACGGAACCCAACACATAGTGAGTGTCCGCCATACGGTTTGTCCATTCGCGCATGGCTTCGCTAACGGCATCTTTCAATGTGCTAGTGCCTGTTGTCACAGGATGCACTTTCGCGCCGAGTAGTTCCATACGATACACGTTGAGCGCTTGACGTTCGCAGTCCTCTTGGCCCATGAACACTTCACATTTCATGCCCATCAACGCCGCTACTGTTGCTGTAGCCACGCCATGCTGACCGGCCCCAGTTTCAGCGATAACACGAGTCTTGCCCATGCGTTTTGCCAACAACATTTGACCGATTACATTATTCAATTTGTGGGAACCTGTATGATTCAAGTCCTCACGTTTCAAATAAATTTTCGCGCCCCCAAGGTCCTTCGTCATTTTTTCTGCATAGTATAACAAGGATGGACGGCCTGTATAATTTTTATGATAATCCTCTAATTCACGAATGAAATCAGGATCATCCTTATATGTATTGTACGCCTCTTCTAACTCGATGACTGCATTCATCAAGGTTTCTGGCATAAATTGGCCACCGAAATCGCCAAAATAGCCATGTCTGCTTTGTTCGTTACTCATTGTGTTACCTTTCTCACGAGGCTCATGACAGTCTCGATTTTCGTAATATCTTTTCGGCCGTCCGTTTCGACGCCGCTATTTAAATCTATCATCGCTGGGCGTACTGTACGAATAGCACGAGCCACATTTTTCTCAGACAATCCACCGGCGAGGGTGAAAGATCGAGGATAGCCTTTTAGGGCTTGCCAATCAAAGGTCTCGCCCGTTCCGCCACGAGCATCTTTACTGTACGCATCAAATACGAGATTATCTGCACTACTGTGTAGCCATTTATTTGCATCTAATCGACTTTGAATAGCTACAGCCTTCCAAACCTGAGCGGTCAATTTATTTTCCACTAGCAACGCCTTTAACATAAGGATGAACTCCTCTGTTTCATCGCCATGCAATTGTACCGCATCAAGACCTACAGTCGCTACGGCATGCACGATATTCTCAAGGGATTCGTTCACAAATACACCGACGAATTTCGGTTCAATAATGTCGAAATCAATATCCCCTGTATCGGCTAAACGTTTGCTGCCATGTGCTAAATAGTCTTGTTGAGCTATTTTGAAAGCCTCAACAAATTCCTTTGCCTCCTCCACCGTAACCTGACGTTTGCTTGGTGCAAAGATGAGGCCAATGTAGTCTGGTTGCTCTTCTGCAAGAGTGGCTACCGTACTGATGTCGGAGTTGCCACAGATTTTGATTTGAGGCACATATGGCTGTTTCACTAGTGACGCAACGGATGGCGTGTTGCCATTCACTGATGGTGCCTCACTATGAGCCGCTTTCGTTGCCCCACCATGTACTGCGTGATTGGCATCAGCTTGTATCGCCACTGTCATCGGGCCATATAGGTATTTCAGCATCGCTACTTTGTCTTCGGAGCGCATAAAGGTTTCACCCATGAGGGCTACTCCAATATTATTATCTCTTAATACTTGAATATCCTCTGGTGTTTCTAAACCACTTTCGGATACGAAGATTACATCCCCTTCTACGAGCTGACGAAGGCGGACGCTGTTTTGTACATCTACGGTGAAGTCTTTCAGGTTACGGTTATTTACACCGATGATACGAGCGCCACATTGGATGGCCTTTTGTACTTCCTCTTTATCATGAGCCTCAACGAGACAGGATAGGCCAAGGGAATCTGCCAGTTCACGATATTTTGTCAATGTTGGCACATCAAGGATAGCACAGATCAATAAGATAGCTTTGGCACCCCAGATTTTTGCTTGGTAAATTTGGTATTCATCGATGATGAAATCCTTACGAAGTACGGGAATATTCACTGCCGCTGCAATTTCCTGCAAATATTGAGGAGACCCCTTAAAGAAGTCCGGTTCCGTCAATACAGAAATGGCTACCGCCCCAGAGCGCTCGTATTCTTTAGCTATGTCCAAATATGGAAAATGCTCTGCAATAATCCCTTTCGATGGAGATGCCTTTTTTACCTCGCATATAAAGTTGAAGTCTTGTTCACGTAGGGCCTTTTCAAAGGGGAAGTCCTGCACGGCCGGCAACGCTAGCGCTTCGGCCTTCACAGCCTCAAAGGATTGCTCTTGCTTTTCTTTCGCAATGCGAATCTCTGTGGCCGCTACAATTTTATCTAAAATCATGTTTACTCCTTACACGTTATCGCCAACGACGGTCCTATGGCTAATCAGTTTCGCCAACGCGAACTGATTAGCACCATGCATCGTACTAGCGAAAAACAATCCGTTCATTGGCGATAACTATGTATATATTAGACCTATCCTTTTGCAACGCGTTGGGATACGGTAATAAATTCGTTTAATTTATCCATGGCTTTTCCGGAATCGATGATGTCCTTCGCCATGTCAAAGCCTTGAGCTAATGTTAATTCTGGTTTTGCTAAATGGATGGCCATACCCGCGTTCAATACAACAGCTGTACGTTTGCCATCGACTTTACCAGAGAGCACGTCTTTGGTGATAACAGCGTTCACAGTTTTATCTCCACCAACGAGCTCTTCAGCTTTCACATAATCAAAACCATAATCCTTTGGATCGAAGTCGTAAGATTTGAAATTCCCGTCGTCGATTTCACAGATGTAGGTTTTGCCTGTCGCTGTGATTTCATCAAGGCCATCATAGCCCCATACCACAGCGCCACGTTTTACGCCAAGGTTAGCGAGCACGCGCGCCAATGGTTCAACTAGTTCTTTTTTGTACACGCCCATCAATTCGATAGTGGCACCAGCTGGATTCGCCAAAGGTCCCAAGATATTGAATACCGTACGAACACCGAGTTCACGGCGAACAGGGGCTGCATGTTTCATAGAGTTATGGTACACAGGAGCGAACATAAAGCACATATCGATTTCGTTCAACACTTCTTCGTTTTGTGATCCGTTCAATTCAAGAGCTCCGCCTAATTCCTCGATAACATCAGCTGCGCCACATTTACTGGATACGCTACGGTTACCATGTTTCGCTACAGGAATGCCCGCTGCGGAGATAACAAAACCCGCCGTTGTGGAAATATTGAATGTATTGGCACCATCACCACCAGTACCTACGATTTCAAGCACGTCCTTTTTATGTAGAACGGCCCCTGCTTTTTCACGCATAACCTCAGCGAAGGCTGTGATTTCCTCAACCGTTTCGCCTTTCAATGCCAATGCTGTAAGGAAACCGCCCATTTGGATAGGCGCCACTTCGCCGTTCATAATTTTATTCATCGTGTCTTTGGCTACATCAAAGGATAAATCCTGACCCGCCATCACTTGTTGTAATGCTTCTTTAATCATTGTGAGCCTCTCTAATATTCTCGTTTTTGTAAACGTTACCCCGACGTCTGCTGTTAGAAACGCCCGCTGCAATTAGCAATTCTGCACTATTGGCGCAACGTACATCAACACATCGGGCGTTACGCAACTATATTATTTCCCTAAGAAATTACGTACGATTCGTTCTCCATCAGGTGTCAAAATGGACTCTGGATGGAATTGTAATCCGTAGATTGGATAGTCCTTATGTTCCAAGGCCATCACCTCTCCATCCGCTGTTTGGGCTGTGACGATGAGATCACTAGGAATGGATGTATCTAGGACGGATAAGGAATGGTAACGGGCTACTGGGAATTCCTTTGGCAAGCCTTGGAATAGTTTGGATTCTTTCACCACTGTGGCCATACTTTGTTTACCATGCATCACCTCTTTGGCATAGGATACGGTACCGCCAAAGACTTCGCCGATGGCTTGGTGACCGAGGCATACGCCGAGGATTGGGAATTCGCCTTTGCACTCGTCTAGGAGGCTTTCATAAACGCCAGCATCAGCAGGTCGACCAGGACCAGGGGATAGAATCACATAGTTCGGTTTCAAATCGCGAATTTCTTGAACGGTCAGCTCATCGCTACGAATGACCTTAATATCAGAATCGATGGAACCAACTAGTTGATACAAGTTGAAGGAAAAGCTGTCGTAATTATCGATTAACAATACCATTTATTCCACCTCCTGTGCTGCGGTAATGGCTGTTACCATGGATTGAGCCTTGTAAATTGTTTCTTTGTATTCATTTTGTGGAACGCTATCGCGCACAATACCACCGCCAGAACGAACAAATACGCGACCGGCCTTGGCCATAGCCATGCGGATACCGATACATACGTCCATGTTACCGGAGAAATCGATATATCCTACAGCACCGCCATAAACGCCACGAGGGCTCTTTTCGAGGTCATGTAAGATTTGAATAGCCCGAATTTTAGGGGCACCGGACAAGGTACCGGCTGGCAGTGTAGCACCAATAGCATCGAGAGCATCGTATTCTGGGCGGATAGTACCACTCACGGTGCTAGTAATGTGGATGACGTGGGAGAATCGTTGGAGCATATGCAATGCATCCACATTTACAGAACCAAACTCGCTAATCTTGCCAAGATCATTCCGGCCAAGGTCGACGAGCATATTATGCTCTGCTAGTTCTTTTTCATCATTAATCAGTTTTTCCTCCATCGCACGATCTTCTGCTTCGTTTTTACCACGAGGCATAGTGCCGGCGATTGGGAATGTATATAAGGTGTTATCTGTTAATTTCACCAGTGTTTCAGGAGATGCACCGGTGAGCTCCACATCATGCCCACTCAAGTAGAACATGTACGGGGATGGATTCATGGTGCGCAACACGCGATACGCGTTGAGAAGACTGCCCTCCATTTTCGCTTCCCGACGGTTGGACACAACGGCTTGGAAGATATCTCCTTCCTTGATGTAATGTTGCGTCGTCCGCACAACATCTTCGTATTCCTCCATAGTAAATTCAGAGGTGAACTCAGATGTCAATTTGCATGGAGGAATATCTGCTTCTTCGCCTTTCACCACGAGCTCTGCCAATGCATCCAGTTCAATTTGTGCCTTGTTGTAATTGCGTTCCAAATCATCTGTGCCGATATTGGCGATGAGGTAGATTGTATTTTTGAAATGATCGAAAGCGATCACCTTGTCGAACAACATTAAGTCTACGTCATTGACGGTGCTTTCATCATCGTCAGACACAGGAAAATCGAGAACGGGTTCGATGTAACGAATGTATTCGTAGGCGAAATATCCTACAAATCCGCCTGTGAACGTTGGCAATTCCGCCACCTTAGGGCTCTTGTATTGGGCCAAAATCTTGCGAATTTCAGCAGCTGGGTTATCGCAAGGGAACGTCTGTGTCGTAGCGCCCTTAATCGTCATTTGATGATTTTTACAGAACACCTCTAATTTAGAATCGTACCCAAGGAAGGAGTAACGGCCCCAGTGATGACTGTTGTCGGCACTCTCCAGCAAATATGTATGAGAGGAAACCTTTTTTAATGCTTTCAACACGCTAATTGGTGTACGCACGTCCGATAAAATTTCTTTATATACAGGAACGATAGTATAGCCTTGGCCTAGGGCCTGTAATTCTTGTACGCTCGGTTTAATCATAATAACCTCCAAATAAAAAAACTCGCCCATGACAAATATGAGTCAAGGACGAGTCTATAGTTCTTGTATATGAACCTCCCCAACGTTATCACTAATTGTGATAGCCCTGTGAAAGCTACGCTCTATAAATCGCGGTACCACCTTGTTTGAATGCACTAGGCATTCCCCTTTGCAGGATACTAACATATCCCTCACAATTAACGCTCGTGTGACGTGATGCTATACTAGGCTCAGTAGCTCTGAATGTATATATATTCTCGACTACACTAGCAACATATCATGTCGCGTGTTAGCCGTGCTACGATTTCATTGAAATCTTGAGCTGTTCCCCATCCCCTCGGTGGTCCATTTAATAAGCTGCGTACTACGGGTTCTCAGCTAATCCCGCTCTCTGTGAGTGCATTTCCTATTTTTATCTCCACCTCATCGGTTTCTTAAGGCGAGTATTAAGTTATGTATTTAATTATAAAGTTCTATAGAACCTATGTCAAGGATTTTTCCATATCGAATAGATATTTGTATTTTATTTTACCAATACTTTACATATAACCATTTAGGATACCCGCCCTTAGTTACATCTCGCAGATACTATCTATACAGACCTTCTTTGTAAGGGTAAAATAAACTGTAAATAGATATGTACTTCCATATTAAAAATACATCAATGTTAAACATCATTAGCATCCCCCCTCCGGGATGGGAAAGGAACTATCTCATGAACTACGAACAACTATACATTAATGGTCAATGGGTACCAAGTCATTCCGATCACTGGATTGATGTAGAAAATCCCTATACAATGAAAAACTTCGCTCGTGTACCTAGTGGCAATGCAGAGGACGTGAATGATGCCGTAGCCGCTGCTCACGCTGCCTTTCCAGCATGGTCAAAAACAACATTAGACTATCGCATAGAGTTAATGGAAACCTTCCTCTCCATTTTCAAATCTATGGCTGTTGATATCGTAAACCTGGAGACCCAAGAATTAGGCGCACCGATTTCCTTCGGGCGCACTGCTCACTGTGATTACCAATTCACACGCATTCGTTCCTACATCGATTTAGCGCCGCAAGTGCCAATGGTTGAAACAATGCCATTGTCCACAACCTACCGTGCCCCAGTGGGTGTCATCGTCTGCATTACGCCATGGAACTACCCAATAGGACAAGTGGTCCAAAAGGTCATCCCTGCCTTATTAATGGGCAACACCGTAGTATTAAAACCATCCCAACAAACACCTCTTACCGTATATCTCATGGCACAGGCATTCCATGACGCAGGATTCCCAGCTGGTACTTTCAACATGATTACCGGCCGTGGTGGCCAAGTAGGCAATGCCCTCACAGAACATCCATTGGTGAATATGATTTCCTTCACCGGCTCCACTAGTGCGGGCATTCAAGTGGCCCAAAGTGGTTTGAACACAGTAAAACACATTAGTCTTGAACTAGGTGGCAAATCCCCTTGCGTTGTACTGAAAGGTGCCGATTACGAAAAGGCCGTTCGCGGTTGTTTCAACACCATATTTCTCAACTCTGGGCAAACCTGTACGGCCCTTTCAAGATTGCTCATCCCTGCTGAGGACAAGGCTGAATTTGAAATCATCATGAAACGCCTCGTTTCAGAATACAAAGTAGGCAATCCAATGGATCCATCCATCAACGTTGGGCCTATGGTGTCCAAGGCACAATTCGATACAGTGCGCGATTATATTAAACTCGGTGTCGACAGCGGGGCACACATGTTGGTCGGCGAATATCCAGTGGCCGAACCTGGTGACAATGGGTATGCCATTCAACCAACCATTTTTACAAATGTGACAAACGATATGACCATAGCCAGAGAAGAGATTTTTGGACCTGTCCTCACGGTTATTACCTATGAATCCCTAGAGGAAGCCCTTCAAATCGCCAATGACACACCCTTTGGTTTGAATGCTGCCGTATGGGGACCAAAGGAACAAGCCATTGAAGTGGCCCTTCAAATTGAAAGCGGTAATATTTACATCAACGATAGCCCTCGCGATACTGCTGCCCCATTTGGCGGTTGGAAAGAAAGTGGCATCGGTCGCGAAGGTGGCGTGTATGGTATGCTTGAATTTACCCAACAAAGAGCCTTGTTTGATACGTGTGAATAACAAACTACGCTCTACACTCTGATTACTTAGATATTAATTCTATTACTATAGATATTTTATAATTTAACAACCACATCTACCTCAATAATACAGATATATCCATTAATCAATTATGGCTGGCATAGGGGCAGGCGCTTGGGGATTAGGTGGTACTTTCGCTAAGAGTAACTATGGTGGTATCGCTATCGGGGGCAATGCCAAATCACAAATAGGTTAGGTGCAAAATATAGTAATTTGCCAAGTGAAGGTACAAAATCTTGGTCTACTGGCCACATGAGTTCTATTAATGGCTATGGTTCCAATATTGTAACTGATTCTAATGTAACAATACCTCTAGGCTTTTTCTCTTCTGCTCGTATGCAAGGATTTGGTTCTACCATCTATTTTATCTGAATTAAAAGCATTAAAAGGGTAATAACTCTACTAATATCATACTCAGCAAATTTTAAAATATACGCCCCTATATAATAAGAAGAAGTCTCTCTGCTACATAAATTCAGCAGAGAGACTTCTTCTTATTATGATTTAATTGTACTTTTCTCATAACCTAATATAAAAACTGTGGACAGGATCATTATAAAGCCCACTGCATCAAAAGCCGTAAATGTATTTCCTAATAACCACCACCCTAATAGAGCAGCCGAGATAGGTTCAATAGATGATAAAATAGAACCCTGCACAGATCCAATCCTACGAATGCCTTCGAGATACGCATTAAAGGAGACAACGGTCCCCAAAATAATAACCGCAAATAAGCCTGCCCACGTCCAGGCATCCCAAACCAAATTAGACTCTTGATCAAACCAATATAATTTAGCAAGGATCCCACTGATTAACATGGCTAACCCAACAATAGGTCCAGTCCCATATTTTCGTAAAATCTGGACGGGTTGCACACTGTAAATGGCAACCCCAACGGCAGATAATAGCCCCCAAGAGATAACACCACTATTAATGCCCTCTAAATGGACACCTTCATGGAAAACGATGCACATCGTTCCCACTAAAGCTAATATAACGGAAACAACTTCGCCCTTAGTTGGCGATTTTCGATATCTCAAAAACGTATATACAATAATCATGGTTGGTGCAATATACTGCAATACAGTCGCTACCCCTACACCACCTTCAATGATGGAACGGAAATAACTATATTGACACATAGCCATACCAAACACGCCAAAAATAAAGAGTTTCACCGTATCCTGTGTATTTGTGAACACCCGAAATATCTCACCGCGAGCTTTCATAAATGCGTATATCACTGTAAATAGGCCGGCTGCAATGAGTCGAATGGAAATAAGCCATTCAACATTTATATGTCTCTCAGTTTCCAGAAACTGTACAGCTGTACCAGATAGGCCCCATAAAGTTCCGCCCATAATGGTCAAATCCATGCCGATAATTTGATTTTTATTCATTCAATAAACCCACATGTACTTTCACAATAATCTTACGGATTTTTTGTTTTCCTTTCACAGCCAATAATGGGCGATGCACATCCGTTGGGAAAAATACAGCATAAAATCCTTCTGGACAATAGATTTGACCTTCATCAATGGATTCATTCGCATAGAAATAGCAATCACGCTCTGGATAGGACTCAAGCGGCGTTGCTTGACCATGATTCACAAAGAATCCCATATTTTCTTCGCCATCCACCATAAACTGAATGTCAATATAATCCTTGTGGGATTCTGGTTTTGTTTCGGAGAAATCCTTTGTCATCACTTCGTCCACATTGTAGTACATTTTATCGCCTTCTAGTGGATTTTTACTGCCCACTGGTAGGGATTTTACATCTGTATTTTTTAAGAAATCCAAGGCTCTTACAATGGCTTTTGGATATCCCATTTTTGTATAATCTGCTTCGATGGATGAGAAAAACATATATTCATTCTCCTATGTAAACTACGAAATAATCTATCTGTATTATATCACAACAAGACCCCTTATTCAGTCGCCGCTCGACTAAATAAGGGGGCATTTGTTATGTATCATATTAAATTGTAATCTCCATTACATTGGATTCCCTAATATCCCCTCAGCCTGCACGACAGTACAGCTCTGGTTTCCATTAGGCCTCCGATTGTGCTTTTTTGAAAGCTGCCATAATTTCTTCGGCTTCTTTATGTGGCACTTCTTCGTATCCGGAGAATTCACGATTAAATACGCCTTGACCTTGCGTAATTGAACGTAATGCAGTCACATAATCAGCAATTTCTACTAATGGCACTTGTGCTTTTACCACGGAAATACCAGCACGTTCACTTTGTTCCATTCCAAGTACACGACCTCGTCTACTATTGAGATCACCCATTACTTCGCCCATAAATGCGTCAGGTGCATATACGTTAACGTCGTAAATCGGTTCTAATAGTACTGGTTTCGCCTTTGGAATCACATCTTTCATAGCCTGTGCCGTTGCCACTTTGAAAGCAAGTTCAGAGGAATCTACAGAATGGTAAGAACCATCAAGTAGAGTTACTTGAACTCCAATCATAGGGTACCCTGCAATCAAGCCTTTATCTAAGGTTTCTTTGGCACCTTTTTCCACGGCTGGAATGTATTGGCGAGGTACAGCACCGCCAAAAATTTTGTCTACAAATTGGAAATCCTCTCCATCATATAAAGGATCCACTTGAATTTTTACATGTCCATATTGTCCGTGACCACCACTTTGTTTTTTGTATTTAGATTCTGTCTCTGCAGATCCACGGATAGTTTCACGGTATGGGATATACGGTTTCACTAGTTTAGCTTGGACGCCATATTTACGTTCCATTTTATTGAGTATGTGTTCCAAATGAACTTCGCCCATACAGTTAACCTGTAATTGACGGCCTTCGGAATCCTTCACTACTACACAAGTTGGGTCTTCTTCAGCTACTTTGAGTACCGCTGCAGCCAATTTTTCCTCTTCACCTTTTTTAGTAGGTTCCATCGCTACTGTATACAAAGGTTGAGGGAAACGAATTGGATCAAATTTCACCTTGAACTCAGAGGTTGCAAAGGTGTCACCAGTTTTTGCGTTAGCCAATTTAGGAATTACAACGATATCACCAGCTTTTGCAACAGTGATTGGTTTTTGTTGTTTCCCTATAAGGGTAACCATCTTGCTCCATTTTTCCTCTACACCTTGGTTCACATTGAAGAGTTTATCACCCTCCTTCAATTCCCCAGAGAAAATACGAACAAAGCTCTGTTTACCTGCAAATGGATCTAACAGCGTCTTGAATACGAAGGCTGTAAGCGGTTTATCTACATGTACCGCCCGTTGTTCGCCAGAATCTGCATCAGTAGCAGTCATGACCTTTTTCGTCGCATCTGGCATATAGCGAATCATTCGATCCAATACCTGATCGAGCCCAATTTGAGATGTGGCACTACCACACATGATTGGGCAAATACGGCCAGTGAGCATCCCTTCGCGCAAGCCTTGTCGAATTTCTTCCAATGTTAATTCTTCACCATTTAAATATTTTTCCAACAGTTCGTCGCTACCTTCAGCCGCAGCCTCTACCGTCATTTCACGGATTTCTTGGGCCTTTTCGATAAGTTGAGCTGGTACAGCCACTTCTGTTGGTTGGCCGTCTTTGTAAGTATACGCAGTCATTTTAGCTACATCTACAACGCCTTCAAAGGATGCACCTTCACCAATTGGAATTTGGAGAGGCATAATAGATTTACCAAATAACTCACGCATTCTTTCAAGTGAACCGAAGAAATCGGCTCCATCCACATCCATTTTATTGATAAATGCCATTTTTGGCATTTGTAATTCTTCTGCGTAATCCCATGCACGAACTGTGTCAGACTCTACACCAGATGTAGCGGATAATACCATTAACATCCCATCGCATGCTCGGAGTGCTGCACGAACTTCGCCATGAAATTCTGAATAACCAGGAGTATCAACAAAATTAACCTTATGATCTTTCCATTCACATGGTGCCATACCCAATTGGATAGTTACGTTGCGTTTAATTTCCTCTGGCTCGAAGTCCATAATATGTTTATTATCTTGACCACGACCTACAGAATCAACCTCACCAGAGGTCAATAGCAAAGATTCCACAAGAGCTGTCTTGCCCGCCCCATCATGGGATACGACTGCCACGTTCCTTATTACATCACTACTATACTCTTTCATCGGAATCGCCTCCTTGTTTGTAATTTTGGCTTCTTGATATAGTATTTCTACATTCGACCTTGTAACTCCTGCATGATAATTATGCTTTTTTCGCATATCGTTTTTATGAAAGTACCGAAAATTTACAAAAAGTAATATAATCCGCTAATATATCGCTAAAAAAATACAACACTACATTATATCTATCATTAAATTAGACATAGAGGATTTTGAGTGTCTGAGTGTCATAATAAAAAAATATGCAGTGACTTTAATGAGACTTTCATCTTACAAGGAAGGAACTAGTTGTTATGAATGCATTACCATCGGAAATAGTTTGTGATCGAATTATACTTATAAAAGCTAGTGTAAAGTATATAGATAATTTTTTCAGTGCCATAGAGCAATCTTATTCTGAACTATTGCCTTGGTTAAAATGGGTTAAAGGTATTACTAAAAAGGCTTGTAAAAGAAGTGCACAGAACTACGAATTAAGATTTAATTCTCAACAAGAGTTCCAATATTATATTTATGATCTTGCACAGAATAATTTTATTGGTTGTATTAGTTTACAAGACCTTGATTGGCATCACCACTCCGCAAGTCTTGGATATTGGCTCACATCTACACAGGTAGGAAAAGGTTATATTACTGAAGCACTTTCTAATTTAGAGAAAGTAGCGAAAAATCATGGTTTTATTACAACATATATTACATGTGATGCCTTAAATACTAAAAGTAGCAATGTAGCTAAACATAACGGATACGAATTAATAAAAGTAGTAAAAAATGATATGTACAATAATACTATCCGAGACACTTTAGTTTTCAGAAAAAATCTAGTGTAATAAAATCAAGTGCGGTAGCGTTATAAATAGTTTTATTCATAACGCTACCGCACTTTTTTAGTGAAGTGTAGAAAATTTTCTTAGAAATACTGTGCCAATGATTTGCGTTGCAATAACACTGCTGGCACAATAGATGCCAACAGACCAATGACTGCAGCCACTGCCGCAATCACTGTTGGTTGCCATTGCCATACACTACCCATGGAGATAGCCATGGAATGTTGTAACATGCTAGCGATGCCAGCATAACAAGCAGCACCGATGGCCCAACCAATAAACGCACCGCCTACTACCAAATACGCTTGGCTACAGATGGATACTTTCATCAAGAAGGATTTAGAAGCGCCCATCGCTACCATAATAGCTTGTTCACGCAAGCGACCAAGGCTGGATAGATAGGAACTAGTCATCATAACTAGCAGGGAAATCAAGATTAGCAACCCGCCCACAGGAAGCCACATTTTTTCGCCCTGCCCCATCATGGCAAATAATTGCACGATAACTTGGGCTGGGAATACGAGTTGTGCCTCTTTAGAGCGTTGGAATTGCATCATTAATTGCATGGCTTGTGCATAGCCTACCGGTTCAACCATGACAGCTGTTACTGCACGACCAACAGTTTTAGGATTACTTGGAACGACTTGTGCATTACCTTGAACTGCTGTTGCTTGTTGTACTGTAGATTCAGCTACAGTCGTATTACCTACATTCGTATTACCAGTACCTGCATTTGTTGCATCGTGGTCATGTCCGTCGTGATCATGATCATCATCGTCCTCTGCCACCTCTAAGCGAGCTGGTTCAGTCTTACTGGCCACGTTTTCTACAGGTTTATCCACCCCTGGTACTGTTTCTTTAGTAGATTTTGTATGCGCTGTTTCATGGGCAAGCCAGATACTTTCAATATCTGTTAGAATCGCCTGATTATAAGGACCGCCTACATCATCAAGAATACCAACTACTGTGTAATCTTGATGGTCATGGGCTTTGCCTTTAGCGCTCACGCCGTGAATGGAGTGGAATTTGGAACCAATTTGTAAATTAGCTTGTTTGGCTACATCGTGACCAATAACAACTTCAAAAGGTTTTTCAAATTTGCGACCTTCTACAACGCGAAGCCATTCTGGCATAGTTTGGCTAGCTTTCACATCAAAGATAGCAGATTCAGTACCGACGATGCGGTAGCCCGCATAATTATCACCGAACGCGAGAGGTACCGCAGCTTTCACCATTTTTGTATTGGCGCGTAGTTTGTCCACCTCTGTGTAAGGAATATTGCCGATTGGTTGGTCTTGAAGGAATACACTATTTAATACGAGCTGATTACTACTGCCCTTGGCCCCTACAAGGAGGCTGAATGGTTCAGTAGCACGCACGAGACCTTGATGGATGCCTTGACCGAGAGAGAATACGAGCACAGACAGTGCCACAGAGAGGGCCATGAGGACCACAAGGAATATAGATTGTAATGGTTTATGACAAATGAGTCGCCATCCGAGTTTTAAAATCATGCGTGGCCTCCTTTTGTCAGTGTAATTACGTTAGAGCAATAGGATTTCGTTAATGGATCGTGCGTCGCCACTAATAAGGTTGCATTCGATTGTTTGCAATAGGACGTCAGTAAATCCATTACACGACGGCTATTTTCCTCATCAAGACTGGCCGTTGGTTCGTCAGCTAGCACCAAGGATGGTTCCTTGATTAAGGCGCGAGCCACCGCCACACGTTGTTGTTCACCACGGCTCAAGGCAGATGGTCTCTTGTTGAGCAAATTCACAATATCCATGGTTTCCAAGAGATGTTGTAAACGTTCTTGGAATTGTTCTGTTTTATTATAGCCAGATACATAATGCCCTAAGGATAAATAAGCACCAAGCTCAATATTTTCTTTCACCGTCAGCGCATCAATGAGATTAAAATCCTGGAAAATATAGCCAATTTCGATACTACGCCAAGATTGTAATGCGTCCTCGTCAAAATCGGTGAGGATGCCCTCACCTGTTTTAATTTGTCCCCCGTCAGCACGGATAATCCCGGCCAAACAATGCAACAATGTAGATTTACCAGACCCACTAGGGCCAACCACAGCCCATTGGGTGCCACGGTCAAATTCGGCGTATGGCAAATGAAGGGCCACAATTTCTTGGTCCCCATCCTTGTATCGTTTTTCAAGTCCTTGAATCGTAATCATAATATCACCCTATTATTGGCTAATATCATAAGCGTTAATGCGAACAAGGCTCACAAAACCAGTTTCCGCATCAATAGAACTACCTACACTCAATGTGCCGGTTACAGTAATTGGTGCATCATATGGCAATGCTGTTACAGGTTCATCAAGGTATACAACGACAATATTTTCTGGCCAATCCGCATCTGTACTGCAGAATGGACATACTGCCATTGGGTATTCAGTGAGAACAAAGAAATTAATGCTTGGCTTCAATGGTGGCGCCATATATCCAGACATAGTAACTTCAGAACCATTTAGATTGGTAACAGTACTAGACATTACTAATCCATTGGCCCCTGCCCCACTATACATTTCATCATAGGATAACCAAGTTGCTTGTGCCAAGGACACTGCCGCAATTTGCAATACCAATGCACACATAATAATTCGAACCCACTTTAACATAATTGTCATCTGCCTTCCTGTTGTAATGTCCTGCGCATTAAAACAATACGTATTCCATCGCCCATCGATCACCGAGTGATTCTGAGCATCCACTTGTAAAATTTAACGGCTAACAGCCTCACACTGCTATCACCGAGTCTAGTCCTAAAAATAACAATATTGCTGGGCCTGTTAGTACCATATTGAGTTCTAATGATTACCGTTAGCCAACACCCTAATCCGTATCATATTCGACCCATTCTCAGTTACTACAGCCAGCAACAATGCTATCACATATTGAATTTTTGTATATCAATCTAAATCCTGTGGCCTAATCGCGTCAGATGTACGTGTTATACCTAGTTTTTAGATTGTGAAAGTACCAGTTCAGCGTTTACCAAAGCGAGGCTTACCTATCCGTGAGGGATTGCCTAGCACCTTGGCAAATCGCATTCACTGTACTTATTTGTTCTAAAGATTATTTTTTAATTTTTACGCCAAGGGCACGCATCATGCCATAGAACACTTCAGTGTTATCCATTACACCGCGGAAGTATTCAGAACCAGGGCCTTCTGCCATTAACACTACATCGTCAGCAGAGTGAACTTCACTAGTTTCGCCAGTCATCGTTGGCAAGTTACCTTCTACTAGGCGAGCGCCTTGAGGGGCACGTTTAGGGTTCGCAATAACTTTACCGCTGCCTTCTACTAGAGCAGGATCTGTTGGTGTTTGTTGGAAACGATAGTTTTCATAGTGATCTGGAGCATTTGCATATTGAACAGCCAATGTTACATCTGCATCTGGATTATCTGGGAAGCCATCTTTGTTCGCATCCACGAATGTAGGCCAGCCTGCATCACCATATACACGAACTGCTTCACGACCTACTTTGCCTTCGTTTTCAGAGTAAGTACCAGTGATACTAATACCATGTGCATGGTCAGCTACTACGATGATTAATGTGTTGTCGCCATGAGCTTTGGAGTATTTACGAGCATAGTCAACTGCTTGGTCTAACTCGATAGCATCATAGGCTGCACGTTGCCAGTCCATAGTATGTAATTGTTTATCTACGGAACCGCCTTCACTCATCAAGAAGAAGCCGTTAGGATTATTATCCAATACGTCGATAGCTTTTTTAGTCATTTCTACAAGACCTGGTTGATCTTGGAAGTTTTTCAAGACTTTTGGATTCTTAGGTAAGAATGCGCGATCCATATATACGTTCATATGGTTCATTGTGAACAAGCCAAGCATTGGTTTATCTGTGCTCAATGCATTAAGCTCAGTTGCAGTTGTAGCGAATTGGTAACCTGCATCTTGGTATTCTTTTACAAGGTTAACACTGTCTTTACGTTTAGAACCTGCTGCATCTAATGGTAAGAAGAATTGTAAACCACCGCCCAACACAACTGCTGGTGGGTTGTCACGATGGAATGCATCATAAGCGATAGCCGCTTGTTCACCACGACGGCGAGTATGTGCTGTCAACGCTGCTGGTGTAGCATCTGTAACCGCTGCAGTGGAAACCATACCGTAGGACATGCCTTTTGTACGGCTCACGATTTCAGCAAAGGTTTCTACTTTAGGATCATCGAAAGCATCTTTTGTGCTGTTCGCATAAGAACCCATTGCATTAACAACGGCCTTATGGCCTGTGTTGTAAGCAGAAGCACTGTTTGCAGAGTCTGTTACGATGGAATCATAACCAGATGTTGTAATCAATGCCATGTTTGGCATTTGTTCCATGGAAAGTAAATCGTTATATTTACCTTCTGTAATGCCTTTGGAAAGGATACGAGCGACTTCTTTCGCTTGCATGCTCATGCCATCGCCTACGAACAAGATAACGTTCTTAGCTGTTTTTTGAGCTTTTTCCTCTACTACATTGTAGTTTACGGAACGACGGCTCGCACCATCTGCACCATTAGCGTTCACTACGATTTTTTTAGCGCCTACAGTGTCAAAGTTAACTTGGTCGATGCGATAAGATGCATAACCAGTGTGTTGTGTTAATGTAGCTTTTTTATTGAAGTATTTTTGAGCATCAACGCCATCAATAGTAACGGCAACATCATTTACATTACCTTTTACTTCTACTTCAAAGTCAAAATTTTGGCCTTTCCAGAATTTAGCGCGATCGATTGGTAGCACTGTAATTTTTTTAACGTCCTCTGCGTGAGCACCCAATGCGGAACCACCATTGTGGAATTCTGCTTTAGTATCGATAGCAGGTTTACTGCTAACAGTAGCAGCATCTACTGTAGATACTGTTGCCACGCCGAATAAACTAGCGCCTACCAAGGTTAACATCATGGATTTTTTCCAAGTTGACTTCTGAGACATACATAACCTCCTACAACAATATGTATACGAATCTCTATACGTGTATACGTTTCTCTATACTTGGAGTATAGCAAAATACGCGCCAATTCACTGTAAATAGTAGGTAATTAATTGTCATGGAATTGTAAAGGGCTACAAACTCAGAAAACACTTATGCTTGTGAAAGTTTTCCTAATATACACAGCCAAAAACAGCCACACTATTTCTAGCATGACTGTTTTTATCGCTCTATGTAATTAGAAGCTATACGTTGCCCCTGCCGTGAAGCCATAGGATTTATATCCATTTGAGCCCCAACCGCCAAAGACATTGCCCCAAAGTTGTACGCTATTGCCAACTTGTTTTTCATAGCCCACCTTCAACTCAAAGATATTTTTTGCGCCGTCAATGGCGAGGCTTTCACCATCGAAGGACATTTCATAATCGTTGAAGTTATAATACCAATTCAGCTCGGCATATGGTTGATTTACAGGGCGGGTGGACGAATACGCAGTGGTGTATCTAGCCCTAACTCCACAGATACGACTACACCGGATAGGTTGTAATTCGTCTCTGCTATATCTTGACCAGATACGGATGATTTGAAATTATTGCCAGTAATCCACGCGTCCAAGTAATAACCGCTTTCATCCTTGGCTTGATCATAAATAGTGCCATAGAGGCCGATACTATGACCCGAAATTTGACCACGAGATACATAGCGACTGCCACGTGTTCTCGTTTTAGCATCGCCATACCCAAACATAGCTCCTAATATGGATACTCGTTGATGGCCACCACGGTCCGCAACATGTTTATAGAAATCAACGCCTAATTGAACCGCATCATAATCTTGATGCATTTCATTTTGACCAGACGTATCGCGTACATCAGTTTTACGTTTGTTATAACGAGCCCACACATTACCATCTTGTTCACGGAATCCAGTATGCAAGAGATGTTCTTGCAATTCGCCTACTCTGTCGTGCAATGTAAAGTCATAGAGACCTGCTACAATACGACTCTTTTGTGTGAAACCTGTACTTGGGGAATCGCCAGACACGGTAATGATCTTGATACCTTCTAATCTCTGCGCGCCCACGCCACCGATGTTATCCACCGCGACTTGTGTTGTCCCCGTCACATCGCCATTCACAATTAATTGGCCTATCGGCGTAGAATCATCTGCTAGGGCCCCGTAAAACTGTACGGTCCCATTATTCCCATTCCAATTGCCGTTCACGGTGAGCTCACCCAATTGGGAACTCATCGTTGTGACCGCATCAGAATCAGTGGTGTATTTCACCAATTCCACCGTATACGGTAGTACCTGTGAACGTATTATTAGCAAAAATATTATTTGTCATGGAGCCAATACGTACCCATGCATCTGGCACCGTATTGCTCACTGAGCTAGCTAGCCCCCTACGAGACCCCCACCATACACCGTACTAGTGGTTTGTCACCGAATTATTTAGAAAAATATTATTGCTACTGTCACCGATTGTTACATAGGCATTCCCATAGGGCGCATATACCGTGCCACCACCAGAATTATATTGGGAATACGCAGCACCACCAACAATACCGCCACCCGCAATGAAACTGTTAATAGTAATGGAGTTGCCACTAAATATATTATTGTTCCAGCTTTCTAAATTAGCATTGGCAGTAAAATAGCTTGTACTTGGCACCAAGTGTGTCTTGATAGCCCGAGATGTAACCCCCAGCATGCCACCGCCATGGAGCGTACCATTAGCAGTCACTGTATTGTTGCTAATAATATTTCCTTCCACAGCTGTAATACCAGTTGATGTCAAACTCGCCGTATGCGTTGTTGCCGCTAGTACAGTAGCAAACTCTGTACCAGTTATAATCGTATGCTCCGCCGCTAACACTTGTAGCGGCATGGTTCCCAAGGCACTCAGCACAAAGGCTTTTATCATTAATGTCCGTTTCATCTGTACCTTCCCCAAAATCAAACACATCACCATATACTTATATCTTTATTATTGCTATAGCATTACTATCTTTATTATTCCTATAGCCGTACTATCTCTATTATCTCTATTATTTCTAATGCTCTATTGTATATGTCAATTGTCTCTACTAGTCATATTTAATTCAGTAGATATGCCATTTTTCACATTATAATATTTATATTAATTATTTAATTATTCTGTTTTATTTTCATTCTTTCGTTTTTTGCAACTATGGATTTCTATCACCAAATGAATACCTTGTTATACCAAAAGAACTGCTGTGCCCAAAACTACCAACAAAATACATCTACCCCAAATGCACATACAAAAAAATATCTGCCAGAATGTATTGTAATTCCAACAGATATTTTATGTATACGAGTTAACAACAGTCTTTCTAACTCGCTATGTATTATATTTTCACATTCATTTTGCGCTACGTATTGTATGTTTTACATACGCTTTGCACAACTTATTGTTTCTGATATTTCGTCAGTTCCATCATATATCCCATCAAAATGGATTTAGCCCGCCACCCCACGAGGAAGAAGGGCACCAAAATAATGGCTAAGGTTTCATATACCGAGAGTCCATACTGATCTATCCACACATCGGCGGATACAAACATGAGATAGATGGCAAAGATCATAGGTACTACGATGCCAATCACCGCATCGCGAATCAAACGTTGACTCAGGTTTGGCATGCTTTCACTAGAAATCGTTAACCGAGGTTTCATGAAATACCAAAGACACCCGATACATATGACAATATATATAATTGGTACGACAACACCATGTATGATATCCATAATCTCATCCTATTAAAACAACGATTCCATGTCATAAAACCGTAGTAAAATCCATGAAAATTTACAGCAACTAGAATAGTCCCGTCCGTTTTCCATAATGTTTCGAGTCGCCATTTTGTTTCCAGCCCACGGTGTCACCGATGGACATGACGCGGCGTGTGAGGCAATCCTTACATTTATCGGCATTATCATCCACGCAAGGTTTGTTATCATACAGCAAGTATTTAGCGCGATGCTCAGGAATCGTAATGATAGGCATCAAGATATTAGCACCTGCAGCCAGACCTTTTTCACGGCCTAATTTATCTAATGCTTGTAACGCCGTCGTAGCCGCTACGTTAACGTCCTTGAGGAACAAACGAGTAAGGGCAATCATTTTAAGACCTAATTGAATACGGCGTAATTTGCCTGCTTCGTCATCAATGCCCATGGCTAACGCCTCTTGGCCTAATGGCGTATCATGATGTACCACATATGGCCCCATGCCAATCATGTCGATATCCATGTCACGATAGAATAAAATATCGTTCACCAAATCTTCTTCCGTTTGACCAGGCAAACCAATCATAACACCAGTGCCGACTTGGAAACCTACTTTGCGCAATGTTTTCAAGCAATTGACGCGCGTTTCAAAGGAATGCAATGCATCATTAGGATGAATTTTTTGGTATAGCTCTGGATTTGTCGTTTCAATGCGAAGCAAATAACGGCTAGCACCGGCCTCAACCATGCGACGGTACGCATCTTCAGATTGCTCGCCTACGCACATAGTAATGCCCAAGGAACCATCGCCAATGGCCTTGATATCACGAATCAAATCCACCACATAGTCTACAAACGCATCATCGCAGCGTTCGCCAGACTGCAATGTAATGGAACCGTACTCATGATCGTACGCCCATTGCGCCATTTTAATGATATCTTCGCGGGCCATGTCAAAACGTTCTGTCTTGTTATTCTCTCGACGAATACCACAATAATTGCAGTTCTTGATGCAACGATTAGAAAACTCTATGAGACCACGATAATAGGCAATAGGCTGCACATATTTCGCCTTTACCTCGTAGGCCTTTTTGTAAATCAAATCTAGCTCGGCCTGATCCGTCACAGACATGAGGAACCTGAGTTCATCCTCTGTGAGCCAGTCATTGCCGACCAAATCCTTTTTCAAAATTTCTTGTACTGTCATTGTATGTCCTATCTATGTATACCTATACTTTGTTAATTTGTGAAAGTACGAAATCAGTAGCTCCTCAGTTCTCGCCCATCACCAATCAAACTCTGTCGAGTTTACTATTGTAAATGTGGAAAAACTAAGTTTTTAAATTCCTACTAAAAACATACCCCTATAACTTTAGCATACCGCATTTTGAGCGAGTATACAACGATTTTTCTCTATCTATTAGTTCTGATCCCCTTGCGAATTTAGCATATACACGTACGATTTCCGCCAACCGTGGCATATTAGTAATTCCCCACTGTATTCGTATCATACTTGGTGGCGGAAAACGATAGCACTATATACTATTATTACAACTCATAACGGATGGTCATCGATTCCATTGGAACTGTAATCCCCACAACCTCTGTGACCCTGTGGAAATCTCCTAATTGATCCGGCAATGCCTCCACCGTTTGTACTTGATGTTCTAAACAATAACGCGCCATCGTCCCTCGCATGATTTTAGAGGAGGTGCTCAATTGTTTCCATGTACCCGATTTATTTTCCCAGAATTCTACGGTCACCATAATAGGATGAGAAATCATTTTAGCATATTCCTTGGAAGCTAAATTTAAAATCCAGTCTTCTCCGTTGAAATAGTTATCCATAGAGGTTTGCCATAATTCGTATAGAGCTGAGGTGGATTTAATTTTACCTGTTGTAGATTTTGTTTTTGTTGCACTAGTATTAGACGTTGCTTCACTTGCATTAACTGCTGATGCATCCGAAAACGCCTCTAAGGCCTGTACCGTATCCGAATCCAGTGGTATATCTTTAAATATTTTGTCTGCCACATCTAATCGGTAATTCGTCATAGGACTCGTCGGTTCTACGACACCATAAAGGCCTGACATAATCGCTAAATGGTCATTGCCAAATTGTTTGGCCTCATCAGATAACATCGACCAATTGAGATATTTAAAGGCGATGCCGTCATAACTCTCGACGGCACAACCTTGCTCTACTGTTGGATACGCCACATAAAATTCATGTAACGTCTGCGCCTTTGTTTCATCTAGTTTCAATGCTTTCATCAACACAGGGATGGGTAATGCTGCCATATGTGCCACGAGGGCATCGGATATTTTTTGTTGAAAAAACCCTTTGCTGGCAGTGCCAGAAAGGGTTTTAGTTTTACTAGGAGAGAGGACGATTTTCATTTTTTAAGGCCTTTGCAATTTCTTCTTCATCCAAGTTGTCGATCAAATCAGGATTCCAAAGCATCAATGGAACTGCCACAACATGAGATGCTTTCATGTCCTTACATAAATTGATGCATTCACGTAAATATTCAGACTCAATGTCCACTACGTCGCAGATTAATACGACATGGCGACCTTTCAAAGTAACGCCAGCGTAGTCGATGCTTTCACCAGAGTACGTCATTTCGCCGATGTCCAAACGACCTTCGCCCATATCCTCAACGCGAGCCATTAAAATGTGCTCAAGCAATGTGCTCAATGGGGTCACAGTGCGGCCAATGCCCACAAGTTCCTCAGGTTGCACATGAACGATAACAGTTTTTTTGCGTTTATCCGTGCGATATTGCAATAATGCTTTTTCAAGAGCGCCGTAGAATACAAACAATTGCCATGGGTCCAAAGAACCAGTTTGGAACATGTCAATGATTGTTTCATCAGGATCCATTGTCAAACGAGCCACTAATTCCTCGCCGATATCTTGCACTACCTCTTCAAAATCAGATTTTACAGTTGTATCAAAATCTTGGTTTTCTTTCACGTCAGCCATGAAGACCTCCTATAATTTGCACGTACGATTACAATATAATTATTGTAACACAGAAATAGGGGCTTTCACCATAACAAGGATTCATAACTGATTCCTGGTGAAAGCTCCAAAATTAACTAGCCATTAACAAATAAATATTCATGCCCGTTACGACGATGCCGATGCCCCACAAAATGATATTTGTGAACGTCCGGTTCGTGTACTGCCCCATAACGCGACGGCTGCTAGTCATGAATAATTGCAAGAATATGGTAATTGGCAATTGTAGGCTCAAGAACATTTGCGACACTAAGAGCGCTTGGAATGAGTCCGTAACGAACAGAATCAATCCCAACGCTGGTACGTAGGTCAAAAACAATCCCAAGCGACTGTGAAAGTCCTTCATGTCGTAGGACTCGCCCCACATGCCGGCAAAAATACTAGCCCCAGCCATTCCCGCCGTAGCAGATGATGCAAAGCCTGCAAAGAGCAATGCCAACGCAAAGATCGTGCCTGCTGCAGGACCGATGAGCGGTTTCAACAGTTCCTCAGCCTGTTCAAGTTCCGTAACACCTACGCCATGTGCATAAAATACAGCGGCTGCGAGGATAATCATGGCGGAGTTGATCATCCAGCCAATCCCCATGGATAGCAACGTATCCAAAAACTCATAACGCAATTGGCGTTGCATAATTTCTGGATCTTGTGTATTGAACTGGCGGCTCTGAATGATTTCAGAGTGCAAGAACAAATTGTGCGGCATAATAACGGCGCCAAGAATGCTCAAGATAACGAGCATAGACTCGTTTGGTATCGATGGATTCACCCAACCAATACCTGCAGCCGCCCAATCCACATTAACCATGTTCACTTCGATAACATAGGCCAATGCAATGAGCGATACAAAGCCAGCAATGATGCGTTCCAATTTCTGATAGGAATTCGTAATGAGCATCACCGTGCAAATGACGGCGGTCAAAATACTGCCTATCACGAGAGGTATGCCAAATAACATTTTTAACGCAATGGCGGCGCCAATAAATTCAGCCAACGCCGTTGCGGCCGCCGCAATCCCTGCCGTACTCAATACGAAACGAGACAGCCATCGAGGCAAAAACTCGTACGCACATTCCGACAAACATTGCCCGCGAACAATGCCCAAATGGGCCACATTGTGTTGTAACAAAATTAACATAATCGTCGACAATGTGACAACCCATAATAATTCATAGCCATAACTGGCACCAGCCGCCAAATTAGCCGCCCAGTTACCTGGATCAATAAAGCCCACCGTAACTATAATGCCAGGACCTATGAATTTAAAAACTTCACTAACATGTTGCTTACCGTTTTGATGGACGGTTAGCAACTGCTTTTTTATAAAATCAACCACTCCCGGGGCCCCCTTTTTATGTAAGAGAAGTACCTAAGAAATTCAAGGTTTTGGGACTGCCGATCCAATAATCCGCTTATGCGCTATTGTAATGGCACCACGTATTCAAGAATACAGCCTATAACTTGATGGCTACCTCTGTGCGCGCCCGAGCATCAGCCTTACTGGATTTGCCCTCTTGGCCAGAGTAACGAATGCGGACATCGCCACTCACTTTCACGCGAGAATCATCAACGGCGAACTTGTCCATTTTCTTTTTGATTTGCTCGTCCGTTAACGCCTTTTCCTTAGGTTGCTCTAAATCAGAGAAATCAATACCTTGTTCCTCTGTGTCTTCATCTACATTCGCAGAATCAGTGTCAGATTGCGGAGCATTCGCCATACCTTGGCCCTGAATCAATGGCACCGCCGTTGGATCTGCTACTTTCAAAGTTTTGCTAGCAGCATTACCCTTCTTGGCATTTTTCGCATCTTGCTCTGCTCGAATCTTTGCTAATTTTTCTGCTTTTTCTTGTTTATCTAACATGACATTGTAATCGCGGATTTCATCCATATAATCGCGGTACATTTTCAATGCTGATTGTCTATCATTATCGTTCATCTGTTCACGACGTTGTACCACATCATTAATGAGCGGTGTCATCTGACGAACAGTATAGGATTTGTCCCCTAATTCGATACCTTTCGTATCCGTAATCGCACCATGTTTTACCAATAACGCTAACGCTTTGTAGGTCTCGTGATCAGGTGAAATCACTTCATTTGGATTATGTGCGGCTTGACCTGTTGTCACACCAGCCACTAAACAAATACCGATAATGGTGAAAGCTCGTTTTATTGTTTGAGGCATCCATTTTTTTAAGATCATATTTCAATCCTCCTAATGATTACATATATACTACAATACTATCATCTATGTATGAACACAAGATGATGCATGCTGTACCAGCACAAGATGTTACATACTGTGTGAGCACAGGATGTTACAGGCTCTACGAACACAAGATGATACATTGCCGTATACTATGCTACCCCTATTATACTACAAATATCGATATTTTTCGTAAACCAATATAGCTATCTCATTCTATAAATTTATGATGCTGAAACCGCTCGCTAAACAAGTTAATTATTGGACTTTCACCATTATCAAAAAAATATATTTGATTATTATAAATCCCAAAATTACAATAAAATCATACATAGTAATTTCTAAGTTAAATGGAGGTATTATGGATATCGTCAATTTAGCCCTGCAAATCGCTACGAAAGCTCATGTCAATCAGCTCGATAAAGGTGGTGCCCAGTATATCGAGCACCCTAAATTTGTGGCATCCTTGCTCACGAGCCCAGAGGAAAAAGCCACCACCCTCCTGCACGACGTCGTGGAGGACAGTACTCTGCGGACTACTTCTCCTCTTACTTATTAATATAAATTGAAACGTATGTATTGCAACTAAATAAAGCCATGTCTCTAGATATTAAACTATATACTTAGCGGTTTACCCACCATACATTTGTGACCTAGTGATTTACTCACCTAAAAGGGCCGCGACGGAATGAAGATATATCATTTTATCGCTGCCCTTTATGCTATTTATTATATTACTCTAATCCATGATCAATAATTTTCTTTTGAAAATCCTCTATCTTTTGTAGGTTACATAATCAAAACTATCTGCTTGTCCTAAAATAATCATCGGTCTCTTTTTAAATTTATTTCGTCCAGTACTAGTATCATAATAAGGAAACGTTGCCACACAAAACATTCCTATCATACCAGCT
>SAAC01000057.1 GCA_009929605.1 Negativicutes bacterium | reverse complement strand
CGGAAGACGAAATGGTCTTCTTTTCTTCTAGTTCATTGATTAAGAAAAAGAAAGATACTGTAAAGGAAAATAAAACTTTAGAACTTTTAACTATTTTAGGCAATAACGAAATTGATATAACACAGTTCATGGAAATGGAACTAGAACTTGTTTATAAAATAATTGAACTAATTGCAGAGAAGAAGAAAGAGGAAAAAGAAAAAGAAAAAAGGCGTAAAAGAAAGGGTATGTAATGGCAAGTAATGCAACGTTTGAGGTCGAAATATATGGTAATACCACAAAGTTCGAGAACTCACTTAAAGGCGTTAATACCGCAATGTCAGGGCTTAGAGGAGAAGCTAAAAACTTAAGGGACGCTCTAAAACTTGACCCAACAAATACCAGTAAAATGGCGCAATTGCAGAAAAATTTACAAACGCAGTTGGGCTTATCACGTGACAAAGCAACAAAATTAAAAGAAGAGCTTTCTACGGTTGATAAAGGTACGTCAGCAGGTCAAAAGAAATGGCTACAACTTACTAGAGATTTAGGGACAGCCGAAACACAAGCTAACAGGCTAGAGGGCGAAATAAAGCAAGTCGAGGGTGCTATTAGTTCAGGTTCTTGGGATATTGACGCTAAAATGGACACTAAAGGCGTTAATAGCGGAATTGATGGCATGAAGTCACGCTTTAGCGGTCTTAGAGAGATTGCTGTAGGTGTATTTAGACAAATCGGTTCAAGTGCTGTTAGTGCTGTCGGTAATGGCTTAAAAGGCTGGGTATCTGACGCAATGGACACCCAGAAAGCCATGATTTCATTGCAGAACACAATGAAGTTCAAAGGTAACGGTGCAGACTTTGATTATGTAAGCAAATCTATGCAAACACTTGCTAAAGATACAAATGCAAATACCGAAGATACTCTTAAACTTTCGACAACGTTCATAGGTTTAGGAGATACTGCTAAGTCGGCTGTTGGTAAAACAGAAGCACTAGTAAAGGCTAACCAAGCTTTTGGCGGTACTGGCGAAAACTTAAAAGGTGTCGTTCAGGCTTACGGTCAAATGAGTGCTGCTGGTAAAGTTACGGCTGAAAACATTAATCAGTTGACAGATAATAATACAGCACTTGGTTCAGCTCTTAAATCAACTGTTATGGAAATGAACCCAGCTTTAAAACAGTATGGTTCGTTTGCGGAAGCTAGTGAAAATGGTGCAGTATCTGTTGGAATGCTAGATAAGGCAATGCAACAACTTGGTGGTGCTGGTGGTGGTGCTGTAACGACTATCGGTGACGCTTGGGATAGTTTTAACGAAACATTATCACTTGCCTTACTTCCTACTTTAGACGCTTTAACTCCTGTTATTAGTGCTTTGATTGATAAAATGGCAGGTTGGGGCGAAAGTGCTGGTAAAGCTGTATCGAATGTAGTTAAGTATTTTCAAGACTTATTTAAAAAAATGCAAGAAAGTGGTACTACTTTAGCGTTTTTAGAGGCTTGGGATAGTATAAAAAGTATATTTAGCTCTATAACCTCCATTATAGGAAACGTGATTAATTCACTTCTTGGAATAAATGAAGAAACAGTCAAAAATAAATCAAGTGTAGATAGCGTAGCTAAAAGCATAGCTGTATTTGCTGGTAAACTGTCAGAAGTTGCAAAAAATATAGCTGATTTTCTGAAAAAAATTAGTGAAAGTAAAACTGCTATGTCAGTCTTGAAAGGTACTTTAGTAGTTCTTGCCAGTGCTTTTGCAGCTTTCAAAGTTGCTAAAGGTATATTGGGAATAATAAATGCTTTTAAAATAATGAAAGCAGTAATTAGTATAGCTATATCGTCTATAAAAATACTTTATGCAACAATTTTAGCTAATCCATTTGTAGCTATAGTTGTAGCGATTGCAGCGGTCGTTGCTGGCTTAGTTTATTTCTTCACTCAAACAGAAACAGGAAAAAAGGCTTGGGCTAGTTTTGTGGACTTCTTAAAGAGTGCATGGGACGGAATAGTCTCATTCTTTAGTGGTATCGGTCAATGGTTTGCTGATATATGGAACGGAGCAGTTAACGGAGCAAAAGGTATATGGCAAGGCTTAGTTGATTGGTTCAGCGGAATTGTACAAGGCATTCAGGACGCTTGGAATGGAATGATTGACTTCTTTACCAACTTATGGTCAACTATTACTGGCGGAATTCAAGACGCATGGAACGGTGTAACAGATTTTTTCACAGGCTTATGGGACGGAATAGTAAATATCGTTACAACTGTGTTTACAACTATCAGTTCTTTAGTGACAAATGCTTATAACTGGTTCATTACAACTTTTCAACCTTTAATTAGTTTTTATCAATCTATATTTGGACTAATTGGGTCAGTAATTAATTTAGCATTTCAATTTATATTGGCTATTATTCGCGGAGCTTATCAGTTAGTTGTTAACGCATGGGAAGGTTACTCAGCTTGGTTTGGCGGCATATTCGAAGCTGTTAAAGGCATAGTTTCTACAGTATTCAAGGCTATTGGTGACTTTGCTGTTTCAGCTTGGAATGTACTGGTTGGCGTATGGAATGCAGTAGCTGGATTCTTTGGTGGGATATTTAACGCTGTAAAAGGAGTTGTATCTAGTGCTTTCAGTGCTATTGGTAGCTTTGCTGGTTCAGCTTGGGGAGTGGTTCGCTCAATATGGAGTGCAGTTTCAGGCTTCTTTAGCGGTATATTTAATTCTGTTCGTAGTGTTGTTAGCGGAGTATTTAGCGCTATCGGTGGCTTTGCTTCCAGCGCTTGGTCAAGAATTTCAGGTGTATTTAGTGGAGTTGCTGGTTTCTTTAGCGGTGTATTCAATGGTGCAAAAAATGCAGTTAGTGGGGTATTTAGTGCTTTTGGTGGATTCGCCTCTAACGCTTACAACGCAATAACAGGTGTATTTAAAGGACTTGGCAGCTTCTTTAGTGGAATCTTCGGAGGAATCAAAGATACGATAGACAGCGTTCTTGGTGGCGTAACAGATACAATTAATAATATATCAGGAACTATTAATGGTATTTCTAAAAAACTTGGTGGACTATTCAAAGGTTCTATGGTAGTAGGTTTAACAGATGTTAATTTATCTTCTAGCGGTTATGGTTTAAGCACAAATAGTGTATCAAGCGATAATAGAACATATAACACGTTTAATGTACAAGGTGGTGCTGGTCAAGATATTTCTAACTTAGCACGAGCAATCAGACGAGAATTTGACCTAGGGAGGGCTTAATGGTAAGACAGTATAAAATACATACCAACTTAGATGGAACGGACGACAAAGTTTGGGACGTTACAAATGGAAAAGTTAGATTTTACCAGCCCTCTAATTTAGGGTTACAATCAACTAATAACATCTGGCAAAGTAATGGTATTGGAGTAATGGGAACACGTTCAATTGCTCAACCTCAAATAGAGTTTAAATTAGAAACTTTTGGCGAAAGTTTGGAAGAAAATTATCGATTAATGAAAGACTTTATAAACGATATTCTTAGCCAAAAATTCGTTACACTTGAATACCAAACCGAAATTTTTCAGGTGTATGCTGATTTAGCTTTAGCAGATGTCACTAAAACAGAGGGTTATGGTAAAAATGGAACTTTTAGCGAAAAAATAACTTTTGATATAATTACAAAGTGGTATACTTACGAAAACCTAACTTTTGAAATGATTCAAAATGGTCAAATTATTTCTGGTAAGTCTAAAATTTATGGCGGATATAAATGTAATGAAACTGCTTTACAAAACTATAATAGACTAAAAGCAAATCCTTCTTTGAATTTGCCTAATTTGAATTTGTTAGATGGAACGACTAAATATACCAAAACTACAACTATTCCCAAAAATGATAATGCCAGAGTAATTTATAGCAATACCAAACAACTTTCGGAAAAAACCATTATAGGGTCAGTTTATTTAGACTTAACATACTCGGAGCATGATGTATGGTTTCAGCTTTACACTACAAATGGTATTCTTGTTGGAAATGTCATTAAGGCGGGACAAAAGGGATATAGCAGATTTTCTGGTAAAGTTACAACTATAACAGATAACAATTCTAACATAGCCTTTAGAACGCCTACAAGAGTTACTGATACAATAACTTTTGATTATTCTGAGGTAAAGGTTGAAGAAGGTTCAATCGCCACTCCTTACATGCAATCAGCTAGCGAAATTACAATTAATAATATAAGTGAGTATTTTGGCTATAATTATATTCAAAATCAAGCATATACTTATTACGGAGAAACAAATATAGACCGTTTGAGTCGTTGGGACATTAAAGATGAAATATTTAGTTTTATGGGGATATTATATCCGAAACTACCTAAAACACCTACTGGAGTTAGATTTTTAGACGATATTGGAAATGAATATACTGCAATTGTGTTTAAGACAGAACAGGTGCAAGACTATATTTTAATCAATACAGATGTAAATGATGAATTTTATCAAGGTTGGAAGGGAACAACTGCTCTAAATTTATTCCCTGTAATGAACTTTGAGCGATACAGAACTCGTATAATTGAAAAAGGTCAAATGGAACTAATCAATTTAAGTAAGGCAGAGTTTAAAGTTAAGAGAAAGGCGGACTTCGTTTAATGTTAGAAGCCAATGTATATGACAACTTTAATCCGAATTACTACAATATATCTGATTTTAACCTTCCTAATGGCAAAAAAGAAAAAAGAGGGTTGCCGATACCTAAAGCAAGGTGTCAAGTCATTAACTATGAACTGTGGGAAACAGGCTACCTCTACACTTCATCAGCTACATTGACCGTTTCAGTAGAAGTTGGCGATATTGTTCAAATTCTTTTTCCTGAGGTTGTTCCAATCGAGGAAGCTCTCGGTCAAAAGAAAAAACTAAACTTAGATATGGTTTACCTTGTGACAGATGTAGATGAAAGCAATAAAGCTACATTAAAGAACTATTTTTGGGCAATGATTGAAAGTCTTGATGTTCCAAATGCAATAACTAAAACGACAAATTTTGCTATCGTTAATTATTTAATTGACCCTAGTAAAAATAATTTAATGAGTTATGGTTATTTCTTCAATTCAAGTATCTTTGCCGGAAAGGCTACAATTAACCGTAAAGCAGAAACATCAAGCGCTCACGATGTAGCTAAAAGGATATTCTCTAAAGTTCAATTTCAACCAACTACAACTATTCAACGTTCTTCATCTGTAGCAGACCCTCGAACCTTATTATTCATTAACTTTGCTTCCAGGAAATGGAATAGAAGCAGAATCACGACAAGAGTAGATATTAAGCAAAGCGTGACAATGGACACGGAAACGATAGTAGAACGTTCAGCTTATAATTTCGCCGTGGTATTCGTTAAAAATAAGACTACAGACGACTATACAGACCCTCCTAAAATGTACACAACTAAAAATAATGGAGATATCATTGATTATAGTACTTATGGCGGAGACGGAACAGACTTGCCAGATGTAAGGACAGCAAAAACATTATTTTATGATAGAGATGACCATGGAAACCCACCAGATATGTCTACTATTAAAGCTGAAATTTCGCCCTCTACAATCGTCACAAGGTTAATCTTTAATCAAAATGAACTTTTACCTTTGTATGTAAACGACTTAGTAGATATATGGTACGAAGGAAAACTATATTCTGGGTATATAGCAGACAGAGTTAAAACAGAGCTCAATGATAGACTTATTTTTGTAGAAAGTGGAGACAAACCAAATGTTATATGAGTATGTTGCTACTTATGGAGACAAATATAGAATAGATAGCTTCACAGGATACAGAGAGCTACGTAAAGACCACTTAGAACTTTTATCTGGTAAAGTATATTATAATAGTGAAAACTCGCTTAGAATTGAAACTACGCTCTTGTACGAAGTCGGTCAATTTGTATCAATTGGTGGTTATCCGTATGGTGGTAGAAAATTTAGATTATTAGAGCTATCAATTACTGATAACCCAGTTTTAGATAAAGCAAAGATAATTTCAAGAAAGGTAAAAAATGACAATTAAAAATTTTACGTTCTTTAGTCCAAATAGTACAGAGTTTCCAGTCGGTTCAAATAATGACGCTAAACTCTACATGATGTTGACTGGAATGGACTATGGAACAATCAGGCGAAAAGACTGGTCTAATCCGTTAAATACAGCTCTAAACGTACAATATACTAATACATCAATTATTGCTGGAGGTAGATATTTTGAGCTATCAAATGAAACGGTAGCTTTAAAGGCTAATTCTGTCAACTATATCCATGCAAATATTGACTTAACGCAAACAGCACACCCTGTAAGTTTATCAGCTGAAACTATAAATAATAGCAACCATGTCGACTTGAATAATAGCTCTGGTGTACTAAAGGTTTTGATTGATATCAGAACGACTGACGGACTAGGGGTAATCAGTTCTGAAATACCAAAACAAGTAACTACATTAGACGAATTAGCAACCAAAACGGCTAAAATCGAAGACTTGACAGTCATAGGAGATATCAAGGGCTGGACTAGTGTTTCAATGCAAAACGTAGCTAGTGCAACTCTTCAATATAAAAAAATTAACGGTGTCGTTTGTTTACGTGGTTCAGGAAACTGGGGCGCCTTTGGAACAAATTCTACAAAAAATGTCGGAAGTTTGCCACCAGAAGTAAAACCAACTAATAACACTCAATTTGAAATGACAACACAACGCGCAAATAACAACAATAAACCAATGGAACTGCAAATAGATACTAACGGTACAATAAGCGTATGGAGTTACGCTGCTGGTTCAGGTAACTATGGCGGTGTCGTAGGGACGTATTTTCAATAGAAAGCAAAACATAATGGTAACGAAAATGATTTTAATAACTATCTTAATTTTAGCGATTTTATTTGCTACATGGGTTAAAGATAGAGAAGCAATGAACCCACCTTTTAAACGCAGACTGGTAATTGACTTGACGGTAGTATTCTCTTTATGGGTTTTATACGCAGTCTTCTTCTTTACGCAAACACCATCAACTTCTGATATTGCTCAAACTGTGATTAATGTAGGCTTGTTGTACTTTGTAGGACAATTTATTTACTTAATTGCAAGTATCAGCCCTATGTTCGCTGGTTTAGTTAAACTTGTTAAGAAACAGGGTGTAAATATTCCAGAAGTTGAAGAAGAGCAAACGGAGGATAAAAAAGAATGAATATAACTAATGCTGGTGTACGTGGTCATAATCCTACTGGGGTTGTGATTCACAATGACGCAGGATCAAATGGAGCTAATACTAGTTTCTATAATAGTTGGTTACCTACACACAACCCAGAAAATGGCTTTGCACACGTTTATATCGCTTCAGATGGACGTTTACAGGCTTCTGACTTCTCTAATATGGCATGGCATTGTGCTAACTCATACGGTAACGAAAATTACGCTAGTTGGGAAGTATGCCAATCAGAGGGCGATTTAAACCAATTCTTGAGGAATGAACAGGCGGTACTAGATGACGTAGCTAAGTATATGAAACAATGGGGCTTAACTCCTAATCACGATACTGTGAAGTTACACCAAGAGTTATCAGCAACATCATGCCCTAGACGTTCCGTAGAAGTTCATGGAGGAACAGTAGAAAGCTGTCGTTCATACTTTATCGCAGAACTAAACAAACGCCTTACAGGGCAAAATACAAATACAGAAAAGAGAAAATACAAAATGTTTGCAATTTATTCAGACGGTTCTAATAAACAACTTTATATCCTTAACGTAGCCACAGGCAGAGAAAGTAAAATCACTAATGACGAACGTAAAGCAATTCTAGCTGATAACGTTATGAAAGAAATGGTAGTGGACTTCGGCAAAGCAAATCGAACTTCACTTGGAAAATCTAATGAAGCACTTAGAAAATTCCGTTAATATAAAAAAAGACAGCTTTATAGCTGTTTTTATATTTCTTTATATTTAATTTTCTTCACTTCTTTTTCGTTGTAAGATTCTTTTATATCTTCTTTGTTTTCATAAAAGAATCCGTTATATAAAAAAGCAACTTTAAACACTCTTCTCTTATCATAAACTCCGTTCTTCCATGCTCTTTTGGTATTTTCTTGCGCTGTTACATATTCTAAGTTATCTAAAGAGTTATTTATTTTATTTACGTCTATATGGTCAACAGTTAAATCAGATTTACCTTTAAAGGCTTCCATGACTATCCTGTGAACAAGTAAAGGAACTTTATCGATATTTGTTGTTTTATATCCTTTGGGTGTTATATGTTGTTTTTTAAGTTTTAATCCGTCTTTTTTTATAGCCCAAATTAAACCAGTATCTGATACAATGTATCTTTCTCTAAATTTTATATATTTCATTTATTTCCTACCAACAAAAGTACCACTTTGCAAGCAATGCTTTTTCTTCTTGTAATTGAAGTTATTTCTATTTTTAATTAATTTATTTTGTTTTTATTTTTTACCAAGTTTCCCAGGCTGTACCACCTGAAACTTGGTATATACTTACTGCTTTGTCTAAATAATCTTGTGGGCTTAAATTAGATACTTGCCCATGCACGCTTTGCATTATCTGTAATAGTCCCCAGCATG
>SAAC01000180.1 GCA_009929605.1 Negativicutes bacterium | reverse complement strand
ATGATTCCTGGTGTATTAGGGGCTGCCACAGGGGCGGTGGAGGATTCCTTTTATCGGCCTGTACTAGAATGTCCCCAATATACAAAACCACCAGAATTTAGAGGTATGGAAGTACCTGCAATTCTACGCAGTGGTCATCATGCTAATATCGCTAAATGGCGGTTACAAGAATCCCTAAAGAGAACACAACGGTTACGACCAGATTTACTTGACCGTGAGCTCACGAAAGAAGAGCGAAAGGCATTGAAGGAGATTGCGAAAGAAGATGTAATTTTGTAAAAAGCGTTAAAAAAAGAACTAGGCATTGAATAATACAAGTGTAAGGTAGTAACAAGGAGTTAGCATGGCTAATTTATATATTGGGTTAGTGCATTATCCTATAATGAATAAACATAAAGACGTTATCACAACAGCGATTACGAATTACGATATTCATGATATTGCACGGGCATCCATAACATACGATGTATCTAAATATTTTGTGATTCATAATATTCCGGCGCAACGTGAATTGGCAGCGACCATCATGGAGCATTGGAAATCTGGATTTGGTAGTACCTATAATCCGGACCGCAAGGATGCTTTCACAGAGGTGGAATTGGTGAATTCGATTCGGAAGGCTGTAGACCTGGTAACCGAGGCGGAAGGCGTGCGTCCAATTATTGCTACGACGGATGCGCGGACCTATGATAATACAATTACATACAGTGCAATGCGGAAACACCTTGAAAATGATAGTCGCCCTGTGTTAGTATTATTTGGTACCGGTTATGGTATGACGAAAGAAACGATGGAAGAATTTGACTGTATTTTGGAACCAATATACGGCCATGGTGAATACAACCATTTATCGGTGCGTAGTGCGGTATCTATTATTTTAGACCGTTTGCGTGGCGAAGCGTGGTGGGAAAAGAACTAGGAGGATACTATGTCTGGACATTCTAAATGGGCAAATATTAAACATAAAAAAGGTAAAACCGATGCTTTAAAAGCTAAAATGGCGACAAAAATTGGTCGTGAAATTACCGTAGCAGCACGTATGGGTGGCGCGGATCCGACGGGTAACATGCGTTTGAAATTGGCTCTTCAAAAAGCTCGTGAAAATAATATTCCTAAGGATAATATCCAACGTGCCATCGATAAAGGTGTGGGCGCTAGTGATATGAATAACTACGAGGAAATTACCTATGAAGGTTATGGTCCTGCTGGTGTAGCGGTAACGGTTGAGGTTATGACTGATAACCGTAATCGTGCGGCGGCCGACGTGCGTCATGCCTTTTCTAAACAAGGTGGTAATCTAGGTGAAAGCGGCTGTGTAGCGTGGATGTTCAAATCTAAAGGCGTATTCGTTATCGACAAAGAAGGTCATGATGAAGAAGAATTGACATTACTCGCACTTGATGCGGGTGCTGAAGATTTGAAAGCAGAAGACGATGTATTCGAAATCTACTCTACCCCAGAAGATTACGATGCTGTAGAAGCTGCCTTAGCTGACGCTGGTATTGAAACAGTAGTATCCAAGATCACTATGATTCCAGATACAACTATCGAATTATCCAGTGAAGATGCAGTGAAAATGCAAAAAATGTTAGACGTATTGGATGATCTTGATGATGTGCAAGACGTTT
>SAAC01000179.1 GCA_009929605.1 Negativicutes bacterium | reverse complement strand
AATAAACTGTAATTTAATACGCAAAATAAGGAGTCGCTATGAAACGAATTTCTTTACTCATAATCGCCATTGCATCGATGGCACTGCTCATGGCAGGGTGTGGACTGTTTGGTGCCGACACGGATTCCAAGAATCAGGCAAATGCTGGACAGACGGCGGTACAACAAGAGAAACCAAAGGAAGCGGTAAAGCTTGTGACACCGAAGGAAGGTATACCAGTATTGATGTACCACAAGGTAGGTCCTGACAAGGACAATGATGCGGTCATTGCTGAGGATTTGTTCCGTAAACAAATGAAATTCCTCAAGGACAATGGCTATCATCCGCTCACAATGGAGCAATTATACGCGTATGTCACAAAGGGTGACAAAGTGCCAGAAAAACCAGTGGTACTCACCTTTGATGATGGTTACGCAGATACATATAGCATTGTGTATCCAGTGCTAAAAGAATATGGCTTTGCAGGCACCGTATTTATCAATCCTGGTGATATCGGAACACGATTGACATGGGATCAAGTACGGGAAATGAAAAAGGGCGGTATGACTATCGCAAATCATGGATTTAACCATGTGGAAATGGGGCAACTGTCAGAACAAGAACAATATGAAAATATCAAGAAGGGCCAAGACGCATTAGCAAAAGAGGTCGGCATTGATAACAACATGTGGTTCTGTTTCCCTTATGGTGATACAAACGAATATTCTCAAGCGGCTGCCAAGAAGGCGGGCATCAAAATGGCTATGATGATGAAATCTGGCTGGGCTCACGAAGGTGACAATCCGTACAATATTTTACGCGTTTGGATTGGCAATGCCGTAGACCTACAGCATTTTGAAGAACGCTTGAACACAATGCATTACAGCGATATTTAAGAGGTTATTATGAAATCATCTTTCAGCAAGTTTTGGGTCAAGTTTATCTTGCTCATGTTTATATTTACAGCCGTGTCTGCACCGTTCGTGGTGTTGTTTGGACCTTTCAACAATGTAAAACGTGCCGTTATCGGTGCGGTGTTGCAATCTCGTCATCCGCACTATATTACGTGGTTGTTCAATGATGAGCAATTGCAAAAAATCCTAGGAACGGTAGGGGTTGTTAAAAGCCAAGAATTATTTAAATTTGAAGCTAAAGAGGACGCTTCTCTCAATTTGCAAAAAATTGAGTCTGCTCGTTACGTGGGTTACATTCTTGAAATTCCGAATCCAAAACGTATTCAAGTGGCCACAGCTGCTAACATTCAAGAAAAAGGCGATACTACAAGTAACATCGCTAAAATGAATGATGGGGTAGCAGCTATCAATGGTGGTGGTTTCCATGATCCAAACGGTACTGGTACAGGACGTTTGCCATATGGTTTCATCTTGCATGATGGGGAATACATCATCGGCAAGGACGTTGGCCCTGACGAAGACGTTGATTTTGTTGGTTTCTCTAAATCTGGTAACTTGATTGCCGGTAACTACGATAAAACTGAATTGAAAGATATGGATGCATCTGAAGGGATTACCTTTGGACCTCCATTGATTGTGAATGGTGAAAAAATGATTACTGACGGCGACGGCGGTTGGGGCGTAGGCCCTCGTACTGCGATTGGTCAACGCAAGGATGGTACAGTATTGTTCCTTGTTATCGACGGTCGTCAACC
>SAAC01000178.1 GCA_009929605.1 Negativicutes bacterium | reverse complement strand
ACTACCTCTTTAGGTTCTACTTTTGTATATAAACGGTTTCAGGGGTTTGAAGCAAACTATGACTCTATTGTTGCAGAATACTCAGGTAGACCGAATACTGCTGAAGAATACTATGAAAATGTACGCAAACTGGCAATATACTACAATGCTAAAATCATGTATGAGAATGAACGTAAAGGGTTATTCCCATACTTTACTTCTAAGCATTGTGATTACTTGTTAGCAGATCAACCTTTAATCATATCCGATGTAGTCGGTAACTCTAAGGTACAACGTAAGAAAGGTTGTCACATGAACAAACAAATAAAACAATGGGGTGAAGGATTAATAAAAGATTGGTTAAATGAAGAACGCTCTCCTGGTATAAAGAATCTCCACTTGATAAAATCAGAACCGTTGTTAGAGGAATTAATAAGCTATAACGATAAGGACAATTTTGATAGGTGCTTAATAAAAGATACGAAAATAGATACCACTAGAGGAAGAATCAATGTGCAAGACATAAGTATAGACGATACGGTCTTATCACATACTGGGGAATACAGAAAAGTAACATGGTTAGATAAACATACACATACTGGTAAACAGGTAGAGTTGAGACTAATGGGTGATTACAGGACACTGAAGTGTACTGACAATCATCCTATATTAGTAGCGCATACAGAAAGTACAAAATACAACGATAGAAAACAAGTAATAGACAATGTATCCTATTTGCGAGCAGATAAACTTACTTACAAGTATCAGTTTGGTTTTATACCAAAGCGAAAAAACAAACAACGATTAGAGTTGTCTGATGAGATGTTGTATGTGTTAGGTTGGATAATGTCCGACGGGTCCGTCTCTACTTCAGGGTATCGTGTTACAGTTACATTGCAACACAACTAGTTGCAGTGTGCGATGCGGTGTAAAGACGCTATTGAAGAGTTTCTCAAAGACGAATTAACATATACTGCTAAAAACGGAAAGGTCTTCGATAGGAAAGAAGTTAGGATTAACGACTTTGGTACATACTATAGATTGACAGTACACTCAAAGAAACTACATGGTTTATCAAAGTGGTTTGGGTGTAATCTAAATAACAAATTGTTAAATAAAGAAGTTTATACACAGATATCTTCAAAGCAATTGGTTCCGTTTATAATAGGTTTCTTAGAAGGAGACGGACACTAGCGATTAAATATAAACTACGACGGGTATGCTAGAAACGGAATAGAACTAGCCACTATATATGAAGATCTTTTATTACAATGTAGACAGATACTAATGGATGTCGGCATATACTCTAGCGTTAGAAGGATTAAACACCCTCTTAACAAAACACAATATTCTATCCTGATCAGTGGTTTCTATATAGACAGACTGCTAGCAATGTACCCTAGTACTAAATTCGTTTCAATAAAAGCAACAAGACAGATTGCAAAAAACATAGAAACAGAAGATGGTTTTTGGGTCCCTATTAAGCTATTGAATGTTACTGAAATAGAAGAAGAGGTATACAATTTTGAAGTGGGTTAGGATCACACTTACGTTGCTAATGGTATAACTACTCACAATTGTATGTCATTGATGCAAGTAATGATCTATCGAGAGGAGTTATATAATGTAAAAGTAAAGGAAAAGAAAGAGACCGCTAAAAACAGAGTACTGTTTGACGGTCC
>SAAC01000177.1 GCA_009929605.1 Negativicutes bacterium | reverse complement strand
AGATTTGGAGGTAGGTAAGGGGATCGAACCCTTACACCGTATCACTACGATCAACCGATTTCAAGTCGGAGTCCAGCGCCAGCCGTTGGATTGACCTACCATATAAACTGTTTGGCGGAAAATATGGGAGTTGAACCCATAAGGCAATATTGCTATTACTCAACCGATTTCCAATCGGGTTTAGTCGCCAGTCTATTTGCTTTTCCGTTATTTGGTGCTTGCGGAGGGATTCGAACCCACACGAATTAACACGAACTCCTAAGGATCGCGCGTCTACCAGTTACGCCACGCAAGCAATTATTTCTTCAATCGGAGCATAAACCCATTCATTATTTCTGTGAGAAAAAGAGCTTAGGATTTCCTTTTCTTTGAGTTCGTATTTGTCTACTAATGTATAGTACTCCAGTACATAATCCCTAAAAGGGGAATATGTTTGGTAAGTATTTAACCTAGTTTCAGCATCTTTAGCTGCTCCTATTTTAAACCAGCCTGGAAATGCTGGATTAGATATTATATAGACATAGCCTAGGTTATTAGCTATGTTGTTAATATAACAGTATAGTTGTACTACTCTTAAAGATCTTTGATAGCTATGTTTTAATCTCTTTTGGTAGGTATTAGATTTTTTATCTTTTCCAGTATTAGCTTTTCGAACTATATACCCGTTATACCACAGAGCTATCTGCATATAGTTACTAGAGGTAATCTCTAGTTTACTATTCTGGAGAAATACCATTAGTTCGTTTAGATTATCTTTTCTCCTATTTCTAGCTATCTTCATACAACTTATCCTTGATTTGGTGGACAAAGAGGGACTCGAACCCTCCCTACCAGATTGCAAGTCTGGTGTGCTCCCGCTGACACTATTCGCCCAAATTCTTTAGTTTACTAAGGCTATTAGCTCGGTGTGCGTATTACCCTCAGACATTAGCCAGTAGAGGATAACCGCTCTTCACAAACCCGATACACTATTCAGTTGCCGCTGAATCTAGTGGACTAATCTAGAACTTCTCCCGAGTCGTAGGGATCGTGCTTTTTGGCAGCCAGTCCTAGGTCGAGCTAATACCTTAGTGAACTAAATTGATGGATATCAGACTAATTTTGCTACGGCGTTTATCCTAAGGATCTCTTTTTCGGTAGCTCTGCTAGTGTAGACGTCATACACCTGATATCTAGGCAGCTATTTTCACATCAATTTATATAAATATTATAACAAGAAATTAAGCATTTTGCAAATACGTTTTTACCACTTCTTGGATATGTCGTACATCTTTAACGAATAACATATCAGAACTACCAGAATGCATGCTTTGCATAAATACATCATCATCTGGAGCTTCTTCTTTAATTGTGAAGCCACCCCAAAAAGCGGCAAAACCAGGCGTTACCTCGCCTTGACTTGCCTTGAAAAGATCACCTTCTGAGAACTCTTGTCCAGAAGCTAAGGCCATGTATGGCGTAGTCATATCTATATCTTTATAGAACTCAGAAAGTTCTTGCTCAAAATCCCAACCCTTGCTAATAGCGAATTCTGCTGTTGCATGTGCGAAGAAACCTTGAACTTTAGATGATAATTGCATTTGCAATTCCTTATTTTGAGTTAATTGGTACTCGGTGATAGAATCGAACTATCGCAACCGCCGTGTAAAGACGGGGTTCTCCCATTA
>SAAC01000176.1 GCA_009929605.1 Negativicutes bacterium | reverse complement strand
CATATTCTTTAATACTAATTTTATCCGACATCTTGTCATGTATTTCCTGCTCAGTGATATACTTTTTAATTGTAGCCTCATTTAGTCCTACTGTTGATATATAATATCCCTCAGCCCAAAAGTGTCTATTGTATTCACATAACCATCTCGTGTGCGCTAGGCCTTGAAAAAGCAATTGAAATACTATGCCAGTACCCAACCTTATTCCTCGTAGTTTACCTTTTCCTTTAGGAATGTGCCTGCCTTGAGTTCATCAAAAGCATGGTATACCTCTTCATTCGTATTCATAACGATTGGACCGCCCCAGGATACTGGTTCGTTAATCGCTTCGGAACTAATGAACAATACTTGGGCGAATTCGCCTTGATTGTTCAATTTCACCACATCACCCGCGCTGAGTTTAGCAGCTGTTTTTTCTGGAACCACCGTATTTCCGACCTTCACGGTGCCACGCAATGTAAAGATCATAACGGATTTATGAGACGGTGTATCGATGAGTACGTCGCCCTCTTGTTCGAGGTGGATATCGTAGTAATCAAGCGGCAAATATTGCCCTTTGAAACCCATATGGCCATCGTATTGGCCAGCAAGCAAACGAAGTTTACCCAAGCCATTTGGCAACGCGATGTCCTCGATGTCATTATTTTTAATACTATGGTAAGCAGGTTTTGCCATTTTATCTTTCTTAGGCAAGTTCAACCATAATTGAACACCTAACATTTTAGGCGCTTCTGGCACAAGTTCTTCATGCATGATGCCAGATCCTGCTGTCATCCATTGCACTTCACCGTCAGCGATAGTGTCCTCGTGCCCCATACTGTCACGGTGCATCATTTTACCATAGTATACATAACTGATAGTTTCAATGCCACGATGTGGGTGCATCGGGAACCCTGCAGTGTAATCCGCGGGATTATCGCTGTCAAAGGAATCAAGCATCAAAATTGGGTTGTATTTATCTACTGTGCCGCCACCCAACACGCGCACCAAGTGCACGCCAGCACCGTCAATGGTGTTGAACCCTTGCACTTGTTCAATTACGGAACGTTCTTGTTTATTCATGGTCTGTACCTTCTTGTTTTCTAAACTTTTGTAATAACTTAAATAACACTTGTTTTTCCTCTTGAGACCAACATGTCATCTTGTTGTGAATCATCGATTCGTTGAGAGGAAACACCTTATCCATCAACGCATGGCCTTCTGGTGTCGCGGTAATATAAAAACGACGTTTATCCGTCGGATCTTGCTCGCGAACGACGAGGCCACGCTTTTCCAAATTCTTGATAATCACCGGCATCGTGCCTGTGGTACTCAAAATCTTGCGCTGAATTTCACCAATGGACAATGTGCCCTTATGCACCACCGCCTCTAATACGGCAAATTGGCTGAGCGTTAAATCATGAGCCGTCATAATTCGACTCGTTTCACTGGCAAAGGTATTCGACGTTCGGGATAACCCAATCAAGAGACTCAAATCTAAATCCTTCATCCTAATATCCTCCTACACACACTATATATACACTATATTTGATCATCATTAAAATATCTTTAATTCGAGATATCTTATTCATATAATATCGTGAACTCGAGATATTGTCAAATGTTCTGCTATAGATTCTAGGTAACATTATTGTCTATTTCAAACCTCTTTTCAAAAGGCGTCTTATAGCCATTATAGC
>SAAC01000056.1 GCA_009929605.1 Negativicutes bacterium | reverse complement strand
CAGAGTTGGTACAAGACAGAGTTATGTTAGAAAAACATATAAGATTTTTAAAAGAACAGATAGAATGAATATGAAATTAAAAGATTACCGAACTATTGCAAATATGGGTGTTCCGCCAGCAGCACAACCCAAAGTGGTACGGTACGAAGTCCCAGAGTATGTTATTGCGGATAAGAGTATATCAGCAATAAAACTGGACGACGAGTTGATAGCACGTATTGATGCAGGCGGTACAGGTGAGATTGAAGATAAGTCTGTCACAATACCTAAGTTGGGCGACGATGTTATAAGCTATATAGACGAACACGGTGGTACAGGTGATATAAAAGACGGGTCTGTTACTATGCCTAAACTAGGCGACGACGTTGTAGAGTACATTGATTCTAAAACGTTTGAATTAGAGGACAAGTCTGTGTATATGCGGCATCTGACAGATGAAGTCATAAATAGTCTGTCTGGATCAAAACATTTCAATCGTGTTGCAACTCTTATAGAACTGTACACAATACCAGACGGGGTGCTAAGCGTATCTGGAAATAACACAGGAAATGACGCAATAGGGCAAGTGTGGTATGTTACAGAAACTGCCAAAAACTACACACTAATCGATTGGAGTAATCGTTCAAACTACGCAGGATGGAAAACAAACACAGTAGAGGCTGAAAAGTTTTATGTGCAAGAAGTAACTACTCAAGATTTCACAGTAGATTGTAATAAAGGTAAATATTGCGTAATTACTCCTACTGGTATTACCAACCTTGTGCTAACTTTAGAAAGTCTTGCAGACGGTGAGTTTGGTATCGTTTGTGTATAGCAAACCGGAGATGTTGTTGCTGCGTTTACCAATGTAAAAGGTGAGTTTAAAATGCCACAAAGGGAAGGAGATACTTTAGTGGTAAATTACATAAAGACAGGAGGTGTAATCTACGGGTATTCAAGTAAGATTTTACCATTTGGTGAATACAATTCACCTGCTACCGTTTCTGACTTTGTTGTGGAATATTATGACTCTACAACCGTATCACTTCGTTGGACAGCTCCGCACGGGGATTTGCCAACTGATAAAGTCAACTACTATGAGATACGATACGCTAACTCACAGGTGGATGCTTTTGACCAAAAAGTATGGATGGGGTTAGGTCGTGTGATGACTGTTCCAGTTCCAGAAAAACCAGGCATTGAACAAAAATTAACGATTAATGACTTTGCTCCTAACAAAGAGTATTATATTTATATAAAATCAGTACAGATAATAAAAGGCAATCTTTACACCTCGTTTCCTTCTACGTTTGCGTACTGTAAAACAATTTCTAGTTCAGAATAGGAATTGCGTCCGTATAAAATTAAGTTAACGGAAAAGCAGATATTTCCGTCAATTGAAACGATGAACCTTTCCCCAAACGCTCAAGGTATTGATAATATGTTGGACGAACAAGAGGTTGATGAATTTACGGAACAAGGTTATCCGAATGTTGAAAATCAAAGATATGTCACGTCTTGGGGAACATACACCTACGGTAGAAATACAGCATACATGAAGATCATGATTGATCTTGGTCAAACGTATGCACTGGATAAAGTTTTTATATGTGACAAAAACAGTGGTTTGTATACCGTGTATGGTTATGCAGACGATAGGACATAGCCTGTATTGTTGGGTACTAACGATTCTGAAGGTACAACACGATTCTCACAAATAGACGCACATAATGCAAAAGTGAGATTTCTAATGATCCAGTGTGATAGACAACTGTTTTGCAGTATGTCAAACAACCCTGTAATAAAAGAAGACGAATACGGTTGCCCTGAACCTTTCTACAATTATGGTATCCCTTTGATCTATAGACTTATGTGTTATGGCAAAGGTTTGCAAAATAAACCAGATGCAATACTACCACCTATTAGAAAACAGGTAACGCCCACCCCAATACAAGAATACTTCTGCACAAATGGGCACTTCTATCAACCTGGTCGTTTGCATTCACTAGTATCAGGATCAAATGTCAGATTGTTTGGACACGGTGGGCACTTTAGCGGCTTTGACGCTGACGGGAAACTCTTGCCTTTTTCTGAGATAAAAGATGCTTTGTTTCGAGTAAACTACCTACCTTGGGTTGGCAATGGTGGGCTTGGTACAAGTTTATTGAATCTTTTGAAGAATACGTACAAGCCGTATGGGCTGCGTCCTACGCTAGCATTCACAGGTACCCCAGACAAAGTGCGTTTGGTTTGGAACATGTACACACATCAAGAGAGTGCACCAGTTGATGAAAATAACCCCGACTTTATAACCCCTGCCATTTTGCCAAAGAACGCAATGTATGGGCTAAACGAAAGGCTTACGCAAACTGCAAACCCTTATAGTTATAAAACCATGGCTAAGCTAGGTTACGCCTTAGCTGCCGTATACGGAAAGAATGCCGTTGGTGGTACAGAGCATTATCTTACTGAACCTGAGACACCTACAGGGCTCGACTTGTTAGCAGGGTTTGAGTATTGTAATGAGCCAGACAAAGGTTGGATGGGCGTCATGAATTGTCGACTCCCTGAAGAATTAATCGCAGGTTTGAGTGCTATGCAAGATGGACATAGAGGAGTACTTTACGACGAAGACGGGGTAAATACATATTACGGAGCAACACAAGCTGATCCTAATTTTAAAGCGCTGTACCCAGGACTTGTTAGTTCGTTTTCAGGATACCTGTTCTATACTTTGTTGTGGTCCAAGGTGAATAGAAAATAGAACGCTTTCCCAAGCAACACATATAACTACCATATCTATTTCTCTAACATGTGGCTCGAAGGCGCAAACGTGGAGTCTTAGTTTCGAACAACGTATGCGGTATCCCCAGAAACTACATTTAGTCTATCGCACTATAGTGGGGTTGCAGCGAAAAGAATATACGATATTATACATAGATACGCACCTTAGACTGAAATCATAGTAAGTGAATTTGGTTATGGTGAGACAGGTAAACGGAACGGTCACAGCAAAACGCAGTGCTACAGTCTCCCTGGTAGAATGATTGGAGACGTATAGTTGCCAGACCTACACAGAGCTGACGTAAAAGGTGCATGGATCGTGCGTGCTGCAACTTAGTTACTTCACAAAGGAGCAAGTCGTTGTAATGTGTATTGTACTTATAATGACGATAACTGGTTTAACGACGACGGTGGTGGAGCTGGTGTTGAAATGTTCTACTGGGATAAAATCAAAGAAGGGGCACCTGGAGATAGAGTTGTGGAATGTGAATAGTATGTTGCAAACAAAGACAAAGGCGGCTTTTCTGGGTTTGGTTTGTTTGGTCAATATATGTGCCAAGGTGGGTATCCAATCAGTAGAGCGTACTGGCATGTTGCTTTGTTTAGAAGTGCTTTGAAAGATTACATATACGTTGGCAAAGTAAAGCACAACAACGATTCTAAAGTAGAAGTCCACGGATTTAAAAAGCTAAATAGCACTAAGTCAACATACTTAATCTATTATAATGATTCTACAAATAACGGGGTTGTGGATGCTCAATTTGAAGTACCGATTCACAACAATGTTGTTACTCTTAAAACGGTATACACGCCTAAATTAACAAACCCTTTGGATATTTCAAACACTGTAGGTACTGATCAAATCAGGTCTGGTTTGCCTACAACGCGTGTTGAAAAGTATATAAACGGGTAGTGGGTTATACAGAATTAGAAATACCCAATGCCTGGTGGTATGACATACGAATCGTTTGCACAAGGTGCAGCACAATATCCACAAAACCCAAAAGAAGGGGATGTTGTAAGAGTTCTTCCGACGGTTTAGGAAAACCCATATTATCCGATAGTAGGTCCTGTGTGTGCACAACGTACGCAAAGAACAGGAACCTTGTTAGGTGCTAACCAATTTGAATACGTTTCGATAGACGCAACAGGCAAAGAAGAATGGTTTGCAAAATATAACTCAGTACTCTCGGTTCGCCAACACGATGCAGTATGTGACTACATACAGTATCACCCAGAAGGGATCCGAGGTTTCAATGGCGATAAACGTACAATACCAACCACTGGTGGTAAGTTCTACATGAATGTAACAGAAGTTCCTGTGTATGTTGAGTTTGACGGTGGTTTTGAACTAGAATACGATTCTTATGTTGAAGATATTGCAGCAGTTTCAACAGATTCGTCTACCATCGAAGTTTACTGGAATAATACAAACTTTAATGATACTGCTTACGAAATATTCATTTCAAACAAACCAGACATAGAATTTGTACTGCACAAAACAGTACAAGCAGACACTGAGAATGTTTGTGTAGTTTCTGGGCTAACTTCTAACACAACTTATTATTTTAAAGTACGCCCAAAAAGCGGTAACAAAACAGGTTCGTTTACGGAAAGTGTTGGTGCAACTACGCAATCTTTAATTGGTGTTATTTCTGATTTGAAACAAACTGGTGCGACAGGTAGTACTATCGCTTTATCTTGGGATTACGATTTTACTGCATATCAAGACTTTGCGTTTTATGCAATCTACCGCTACAATTTAAACGAAGGGTAGTCGTTGGTGGCGTCAGTGGAAGATAGGACTCAACTATCGTATCTTGACTCAAACTTAAATGTAGGTACTACATACTTCTATAAAGTTAGGGTCTTCGGTCAAAATAGCGTTGGGCAATACTCTGATGAGGTTTAGTGTAAAACCTTAAACTCTACGGAGATAGGTCCAGTGCCATTAAGTGCTGAAACAAATAAAGTAGGTACTAAAGTTATTGTTACTTTTGATTTACCAATATCTAGCTAGTCTAGTAATCTTCTGCAATGTTTCACATTGAAAGAATCTGGTAGCAAGGTGTTTGTCAAGAATATCACAATAAGTGAAGCGGATGCTAAAAAGCTTGTTTTTGAAATACAAGACGGTAGTATTAGTTCTTACGATAAACGTCTACCGTTAACGTTGGATTATGTAAAACCTACAACAGGTGGGTTAAAATCAATATACGATGTGTATACTGAGTCTTTTGATTCGTTCCGAGTTATAAACATGAACGGCAACTTTACAAATCTTTACGCTCAATACTTGATCAACTTGCAGAACGATATTTCTGAAGATCCGTTAGACCTAACTTGGAATAATTGGAAGTATAAAAATGATTCTGTAAACACATTAGATTTACGGGATACTTACGGCAGAATAACTGGGATCAAAGCTGAATCGGTATTGGTGCCAGGTAAGATATATCTCGGTGGCTCGTATAATGACGGTAAGCCTGTTTACGAAAACGTCGACATCCTTGTACAAAAAGCAGGGTGGTATGTTACCTCGGGTGATGCGAACATAACTGAAAACAAAGTAGGTAAATTAAACTTTACAAACTTAGATAACACACGCAAGTACACCTTTAGAGTATACGGTAGTCGTTTTGCTGGCAATCATTGTAGTACGTTAAGATTGAAAGTAAACGACAAGTACACCACATTCTACTATCAAGGAAAAGGAGCTGGTTCCATCGTTGTTGAAGATGTGTCTCCTATCAAGAGTATAATCGAAATGGTTTTCATAAGTAACAAAACAGAAGGAGATTTGATAAATAAAGGTTCTGCTGGTGTATCTTGGATTGAGGTAGACGAACATATGTCTGGTTCGGACCCCGGTATACACGATGTGTTTATAAAGTCAGCTGGATTGAAAGATACCCCCGAAGGTTCTACTACAACTAGAGATGTGTTGGTTCACGTTTCGACATTTGGTGAATCTGATGCGTATCGTGTTTGCGAAAGTTCCACAGACATAAATACACTTCCTTGGGTTCCAACAGAAGTGGGTGTGTTTGATTTCCATTACACAATCTCTGCGTCGTTTGGTGAAAAAACAATACTTGTACAAGTACGTAATAAGTACACAGAATCAAATGTAAAAGAATTTAAATGTACATACTTAGATCCGCATGTACCGACTTAGCTTAAAAATGTATTCATCAATTACGACGAGCCTACTACAGCAAACACTACTGTTGTGATCTTTGCAGAACATCTAGGTACGCCTACGCAATGTAGATATTCAGATACGGATATAACAAAAGCGTTGTGGCAACCTATTCCAGATAACTTTACAAAGACAAGTGAAATCGTTGCAGATTTCGCATGGGAATCTTCAGGGTTGAAAACGATATACGTACAGTTAAGAGATAGTGAGGTTGAATCTGTAGTTAAGTCTGATAGTATTGAGTATCTGCATACAGCAGCGTACAAATACACAGTAGAATTAAGTTCGCCTACACACACTCCAGCCGCAGTACAAGCAAGTATTCCTGTACTCAAGTATGACAAGAAGCTTGCGTTTAGTTACGTGACTGATGACTCTAATTCACCATACCAATATATATTCTCTAGGATAAACAAAAGAATGGTACCTAGGAGATTTAAACTACCAGACGGTAGAGCTATGATATGGCACTTTGGTATGGAAGGCAAACCGTCTGAAGAACAGTACATTGGCGAAAAGTATTATCCAACACAGCCTCTGCAATACACAGACGGTGCAGGTATACCTAAACGTTACACTAGCTCTGTCGCATGTTGGTTTGAAAAGTTCTATAAATCAGATGGTTCTTTTGAAGAAACTGGCGGAGGTATGTTCCCTTGGATTACAAAACCTGAAGCAGAACTATATCGTGATTTTGGTTTCTCGTTCATGTTCCACGATTTACCAGATTATACTACGTCTTGTACACAAACTGAGTTCAACGATAGTGTGAACAAAGCGATAGATTTGGCAGTACGTGCAACAGGTGTAAAACCATACGCAATGGCTGAACCTAACGGGGACCATAGGTATATAACACTTTGTCAAGGTAATCCTAATATCTACACAATGTGTGCACAAGGCGGTGATTCTCGTATACAAAAAGCATATCTGTTTAATCCGACAAACTCGTTATCTGTACAAGATATTGTAGTCCAACGTTTGTTTGCTTACGGTAGTGATTTAACAGAAGATGCTACAGATGTAGAATACGCTAGAGCGTTACTTGCTGATTTGGCAGCACAACAGGCATTGGCAGACGAAACATAGAGATATTGGTTAATAGGTGCTGCACACAGATGCTCATTCTGGGAGACTGACTTGTTTGAACAAATCCACAAAAGATATGGAGACGTTGGTGACGACTCATTACTGTTTACTACTTTTGAAGAAATGTATGAACACTGGTTTGTACGAAAGAATGCAAAAATAAGAGTAGAGCAAATTGCAGGTGGTTTGACGTTGGACGTTGTGCAACCTGTGCTAGAAGGTTTCAGATACAATAACACAACTTTGGTTGTCGAAGGTTTAACAAATCCTTCTCAGTACGAGGTTACATGTACAGACGCAATTGGTTTGTCGTATTCTGTAAAAGGTACAAAGTTGATAATAAACATTAATCCAGATGTATCTGTATTAGATATCGCTAAAACATACACTGACGCTTTTGTAGAAGACTCTAATAAACCTTACGCTTATGAAGACGCTTTATACTTCGTGTCACAATTAAAGCCACAGTTAAAACAACCTCTTTTAGATCGAATAAACGCAGTAGCAACACCGCCAGGTATTGTGCGTAGTTTGTTTGTAGACCCTGTTACAAAAAATCCTGTATCTACAATCAGCGTTCCTTATGCAGAATTGGAAATATTGTTAAACCAAAGTATATATACAGACTTTATTCTTATAAGCGAACATTCTGATTTTACAGATCCTTTTGAAGTGAGGATTGACGCAAACGTTGAGAAAAAATATATAAATTATAAATTTAAAAACGCTAGTGTTGGATTAAAAACCGTATACATCAAAGGTGTTAACAAGTTTGGTGAGGGTAACGTTGTACAAGCTGAGGTAACATATGTTGCACCAGACCCTGTTGTCTTGAACAGTATTCAGATAGAAAACGGCGACGCTACTACTACAAAGAAAACCGTATCTGTCACACTCGATTATACAGGTGATTTGGCTGAGTATAAAATTGCAGAATAGAGTAGCGCTCTTGTGAACGCTCCGTGGTAGCTTCCAGAAGGTTCTCAGACGCAAGTGACGTATACTTTTGATTCAGTTGGGGACAAAACGTTGTTTGTACAATGTCGTAACACAGTGAGTACTTCGGAAGTACAACACGATTCGATACTAATAACAGAAGCTCCTCAGAAAGTTGTGTTTGGTATTAACCAAAAACAGAATAACACAATCACTTATTTAGAAGCAGGAGGCGTTGTGTCAAACCAATGTGGTATGACGTTTATTGACGGATATAGCGACAAGCTACTGAAGACGACGGACGGTATTGATACTAACATGTACTTTGTTCAAGACAAAACTACGTTTGAGAAAGCTCTACCTGCACAGTTTACAAGATGGTATAACTTTATAAGTGACATAGAACCAGGAACCACAAGCGGTGTGTACGACGTTTCCATGTTCTCAATGTCGCTACACGCAGGTACTTGCACAACTGACGGCACTAGAAAAGAAGCCTTTGGTTTGATTTTCAAACTCCCTGCTGGCAGTTACACGTTTAACCTGTTGTCTACAGCCAAGGCGTCTTTGGGGTATTAGAATAAAATGTTACAATATAGTAGGTTTGGTGTGTTTGTAGACGGTGTGAACATTGCAGAAGCTCCAGTTGGGCAAGCAGGCTTCACTGCAATTAAGAATAATCAAATGAATGCCCAGATATCGTTTACTTTGGATTCTGAAAAAACTATAGCTTTTGCTGGTTATGGTTTGAATCCTACGGCAACGTTCGGGCAAAGACCTATGGTAAGTTTGATTGAAATAAATAAAACAGCATGAAAATAACAGTAAAAAGAATTGCAAAACAATCGACATACACAATTGGTAAATTGTATGTAGATAACAAATACTTCTGCGATACTTTGGAAGATACA
>SAAC01000175.1 GCA_009929605.1 Negativicutes bacterium | reverse complement strand
GAAGAAACTGGCATGGGTTCTGACCAGGATATCATGGATATTCTCTGGAAGGCGCACAAGATGAAGATGGAAGAAATGAAAATGATGGTAGAACTGGAGAAAGTGAAGGCAGCAGCCCGTACTCCGGCTAACCAGACTAATATTCAGAATAATATTATTGCTGGAAGTGGTGACGAAAACTATATGAATCTTATTACCGCTCTAGCAGGAGGAGGTAAGAGATAATGAAAGTCTCTAGAGATTATATTAACACCACAGATGTTATTGACTTTGGTATTGACAGACGATTCTTCCGTCTGCCAGTCTCTAGCATTCTAGCTCAAGAGGGGATTACACCTAATGCCCCTCAGGTTGCAATTATTAACGCGCTGGAAGATCCTAGACACCGTTTCGTAACTGCATGTGTATCACGTCGTGTAGGTAAGTCATTCATCGCATATACACTTGGGTTCTTAAAACTTCTGGAACCCAATGTGAAGGTGCTGGTAGTTGCACCTAACTACTCACTGGCTAACATCGGTTGGTCACAGATTCGTGGTCTTATTAAGAAATATGGATTACAGACTGAACGTGAGAACGCTAAAGATAAAGAGATTGAACTAGCGAATGGTTCACTCTTTAAGCTGGCTTCTGCGGCGCAGGCTGACTCCGCAGTTGGTCGTTCGTATGACTTCATCATTTTTGACGAAGCAGCGATTTCCGACGTTGGTGGTGCAGCTTTCGATATTCAGTTGCGTCCTACTCTAGATAAGCCAAACTCTAAAGCTCTATTTATCTCTACTCCTCGTGGGGGTAACTGGTTCAAAGAGTTCTATGAGAAAGGATTTAACGAAACGCTACCTAACTGGGTATCTATTCATGGTACATATCGTGATAACCCACGTGCTGACCTGAACGATATCGAAGAAGCGCGTCGTACTGTTAGTAAAAACTACTTCCGTCAAGAATATGAGGCTGACTTCTCTGTATTCGAAGGTCAGATCTTTGACACCTTCAATGCTATCGAACATGTTAAAGACCTCAAAGGTATGCGTCACTTCTTTAAAGATGATGAGGCTTTCGAAACATTACTTGGTATCGACGTTGGTTATCGTGACCCTACAGCAGTTCTTACTATCAAGTATCACTATGATACTGATGTTTATTACGTACTAGAAGAGTATCAGCAGGCTGAAAAGACTACAGCTCAACACGCTGCTTACATACAGCACTGTATAGATCGTTATAACGTTGATCGTATATTTGTAGACTCCGCTGCTGCTCAGTTCCGTCAGGACTTGGCATATGAACATGAAATAGCTTCTGCACCTGCTAAGAAATCTGTCCTAGATGGTCTGGCATGCCTACAAGCACTGTTCCAGCAAGGTAAGATCATCGTAGATGCTTCATGTACCTCATTGATCCACGCCCTAGCGAACTACAAGTGGGACTTCCAGGAGGGCGAAGAGAAATTATCACGTGAAAAACCACGTCATGATGCGAACTCTCACCTTTGTGACGCACTGCGTTATGGAATTTACTCAATTTCCCGTGGGAAATAAATAAGTATAGGATGGGATACTACTCAGTTGGTATCCCATTCCTGCATTTTAAAATCCCCTTTACAAATTCGACATGATTATGTATACTATATTCATACAGTTGAGGAGAATACTGTGGCAGGAAATGTAAAATATAAACGTGATGCTATATC
>SAAC01000174.1 GCA_009929605.1 Negativicutes bacterium | reverse complement strand
ATTTCAAATTGATGGTGATGAGTTTCATGGATACTCTCACATAATCTGATTTTGCCGAATAGGTTCCCACACCTTTTACTGTTATTACTCGTTCCATATGATGACACTCCCTTATAATTCAATATTAACTATTTTATCCATGTATGTATTTAGTTATTGTATTCACACATACATTCAGTCATTCTAGCACTTCATGTATCAATAGTTTTATCATTAGAGTTATTTCACTACTCTACCAATAGATTTGTTTAATCATATACAGTACGCCCAAATGCAATGGGTAATATACGTAGAAAAACAATTTAAATCCTGGGCCTCTTTCACCATTATATAGAGCCAATAGTGGCAATGCCCATAATGCGTAAATTTGATTAGGTCCTAGTTCAAAAGATAAAATTCTTAGACCTACTGTGAGGGCAATGAATTTGGTTGTTTTCGTATTTGCCAAAAATATGATGACTGGTGTTACGATGCCCCAGAATCCATAATCGATGATAAATCCAGGAATTGGTTTACCATAACAGATATAGGCTGTCAGACCTAATACAACGATGCATATAAGGGCCCATAGTACATGTTGATACCGGGTCATGTGCTTATACTGGTCTTTCACATAGCTTGAACCTAGCATATACAAAATCGATATAGCAAAGGTAATAAATATAGATTGATATAAACTGCCTCGTGCTATATAGTCTATGACCGAGCATACGAGGCCGATAACCCAGATGATGGAGAAATAGCGCCAACGATATCTCGTATAGCGGAATCCTTCGGCAATCATATAGGCGAAGATAGGATACGCCAGTCGGCCCACTACCCTAAATTCATTTACCCCAGGATATAAAATCATCCCTATGTGATCTAGTGTCATGGCCACCAGCGCTATTACTTTTAATAAGGTACCATTCATAGTTTTCTCTTTTTTCATTCATTAAATGACTAGGCAAAGATATGCTTTTCAATGCCTACAAATTAGTTGTGATTAATCTTTATTTTTACTATATCAAAAGGCGGTCAAAATTAAAATCATTTGACCGCCTAATTTTTATGAGTTATTTATCGAATTCGTAAATTTTATAACTATCTAGCCATCAACCTACTACGTAACTCATCATATGTGTATTCAATTATATATACCTATTTTAAGCATTTGGTTTCAATGGACCATAGAAGAAGCTAGCTGTAGCGCCACCATCATCCTCGTTCTCCCCATTTAATGGATTCCGCCATAACGCGTTTTTCATTACAACGTTTCGCCAATTGATAGGCATGTAATGTATCGTTTACGTTTTGAGGTTGTAATAATTCAAGATTCAACAATTCCTCTGTTGGTGTAGTGGCTAATTGTGCATCTTCTTCTGGTGTTAATTGTTTCATGCGATGACCAGATTGGCTGGAAATGGTTACGCCTACACCACCTTCGGCAATCACTTTGCCTACTTCTTCTAATAATACGGCTGTACCGTATAAATCAACCTTCAAAATGGCCTCGATAGGTGCTTAGGATGGGGAGACACCAGCGCCATTGATGAGCATTGTAATATCGCCGTATTCTTGTCCCTTAGAGATGAACTGCAAAATAGATTCACGAAATGACAAATCCATCCGAACTGATACCACATCAAATCCTGCATTATTCATAATTGTCGCAATATTGTTGGCATTGTCCATATTTTTATCGCCCATCACGA
>SAAC01000011.1 GCA_009929605.1 Negativicutes bacterium | reverse complement strand
GGTTCAGTGTCAATGAATGACGTAAAAAGTTTATCACATACGAAATGGAGATGTAAATATCATATAGTATTTGCACCAAAATACAGACGACAAGCGATTCGATTTCTAATGTGCAAGCAGATAACATCGTTGATGTTATTGCATTAGATGCATCTACCAATAATCAATCATTATCTGGTGCATCTCAAGCTTGGGCGATTCGTGGTTTCCGTGCACAACAACAAGATGTATCCTTCAATGGTGTACATGGTGTGGCACCTCGTTTCTACACTGGGGTAGAAGGTGTTGATCGTGTTGAAGTATTAAAAGGTGCTAGCACATTATTGTACGGTATTTCACCTAATGGTTCTGTGGGCGGCAATATTAACTATGTGCCAAAACGTGCAAAAGGTGGCGACAATGAAAACGCTATCAAATTGACATATGGTGATGGTCATCAATTTAGTCAACAATTGGACTTAGGCGAACGATCTGAAGACAATAAATGGGGTGTCCATGCTACAGTATTCCATAGAAATGGGTCTACAGCGACTGAGGATGAAAAATCTACTACCACATCTGCATTCCTTGGCATAGATCGTCAAGGTAGCCATTCTCGTCTATATTTAGATGGTGGTTATATCTATAACGACATTGATAATCCACAATACCGCGTAATCTTTGGCAATAATTTTATTGGTAAAGTGGCACTGCCGGTAGCAGATAACGATGCAAAATATGGCGCACCTGGTACATATCGTCACGTAACTGAAAAATTCGGTGTAGCACGATATGAATATGATTTTAGCAAAGACTTAACTGCTTATGCTGCATTTGGTATGCGCGAAACTAAAATGGATTATTTCTATAATGAGTATCGCTTAAATGCGGCGGGTACAAGCTCTGTACGTTACCGTTATAATAATCAAATTAACAAAGCCATTTCTGCTGAAACCGGTGTAAAGGGACGTTTTGAAACTGGTGATTTAAAACATGAAGTGACAGTTGCGGCTACTCGTTATGAAATGAAACGTTATATGGCAAACCGTACGGGGAGCTTCTCTGTACTATCTGCATCTAACTTGTGGGGACGAAATACAGTCAGCGATATGAGCTGGCAAGAACCTTTGAATGATGTAAACATCAATACTGGGGTAGCATTTACAGATGTAATTAGTACACCAAATGATGCTTGGACATTTGTTGTTGGTGCTCGTTACCAAAAAATTAAACAAACTACCTACCCTGGCTACAATAACACTAACGGAACTAGCGAAGTGACATACGATGCTCATGCATGGTCTCCAGCATTTGCAGTAGTTCGTAAATTAAACGATAAAGTATCTGTATATGCTAACTATATGCAAGGTTTAACACCTGGCGATTTAGTTGATGGGGGATATGCAAATGATGGTGAAGTCTTAGCTCCGTATAAAACTAAACAAATTGAAATTGGTGCAAAATTCAATACCGGTAAATTCTTGACTACTTTTGATTTCTTTCAAATGCGTCAAGCAGGAACTATGGATATTGATATTGCGGGTCAAACCTACTTGTCTGGGGATGCTGAAGTTCGTAATCGTGGCTTCGAGTTATCCACTGCAGGTGAGTTGCGTGAAGGTCTCGATTGTTAGCATCTTTAATGTATTTAGATGCTAAATATACTAAGGCTGATGCAAATCAAGGTAACACTCAAATGGGGACGCCACATTGGCAAGCAGTGGCACGTGTTGAACAAGATATTAAATCTGTCAAAGGTTTATCCTTTAGTTTAACAGCTAATTACCAAGGTTCTTCCTATGTTGACGCAGCCAATACTACAAAAATTGGTGGCCGTACATTATGGAATATTGGCTCCCGTTATGAATTCAATGGTTGGGGTCACCCAATGACGATTCGTGCTGATGTGTACAATTTGTTCGACAAAGATTACTGGAATGCATTGAGCAACACATCTGCCTTGTACATCGGTAAAGGTCGTACAGCTGTAGTATCTTGGGAAACTCGCTTCTAATAGCACATTATAGTAGCTCTTTTATTATATGAGTTGTGTATATACCTCATTGGTGAAAGTCCTACATATCCTCTAGGGCCGGTCCGATAGGACCGGCCCTAGAGGGTTTATAGGTATCTGTTACTAAATCTATGTAGAAATTGATTCGATAAATTTTAATGATATACAGTTGAGTCGAATTATACTATCGTGATAGGAAGGATTCAAACATTACGGTGGCCGCGATTGCTGGCAGCATTTATCGTAGGCATTAGTTTTGCCGTATCTGGTGCCTTGATGCAAGGTGTTACAAATAACCCAATGGCGAGTCCATCCATTTTAGGTATTAATGCAGGTGCCAGCTTTGGTTTAGCTATCGCTATGATTATTGTGCCAGCTGCATCCTTGAATGTGAGTATTCTATTTGCTTTCCTGGGAGCCGCATTGGCGACAGGGGTGATTTTATTCCTAGCCAAACGCGTTGGTGGAAAGGCTACGCCTGTGTACCTAGCACTTGCCGGTACTGCTATTGGTGCTGTATTTACAGCGGTGACACAGATGCTCGTGGTGTTCTTTGAAGTAGCCCAAGATTTGAGTTATTGGACAGCCGGTGGTATTAGTGGCATCCGCATGGAGCAAGTATTCCTCGTATTGCCTTGGACGATGATTGGTTTACTCATTGCCATTAGCATTTCAAAATCTGTTACATTACTCAGCTTTGGTGAAGAGGTGGCTATCGGCCTTGGTAGTAATCTTGATCGCGTTCGTGCCTTTGCGGGGGTTACGGTATTAATCCTGAGTGGATCTGCCGTAGCTTTAGCTGGTCCTATCGGTTTTGTTGGTCTCATTACACCACATATCGTTCGTAAAATGGTAGGTATCGACTATCGTCGTGTCATACCATTCTCTGCGCTTGTAGGGACTGTCATTGTGGTGGTAGCTGATGTATTAACTCGTCTAGTAAATCCTCCCTATGAAACACCTTTAGGTGCTATCACAGCCATCATCGGCGTACCATTCTTTATTTACTTGGCAAATAGAAGAGGGGGTGGCAGATAATGACTGTAAAGAAACGTTTTTATATGGTTGCTGTCATCTTGGTAGTGATATTAGTTGGTTGTTTATATGGTCACTTGCGTACGGGCTTTACTGATGTGAGTGACACTCGATTACTTAATGTATTGCTCGGCAATGGTTCAGAAGCAGAAAACTTAACGGTCTTTGATTTCCGTATGGTTCGTTCTGTATTGGCCCTTTTGATTGGTATGGGCCTAGCACTATCTGGTGCCGTGTTCCAAACCATAGCTCGTAATGAGTTGGCTAGTCCAAGTTTGCTCGGCGTTAATGCTGGTGCAGGCCTCGGTGTGGTATTGTTAATTTATTTCACGAATGGCAATAATTCATTAGGTATTTGGACTATGCCTATGGTGGCTATCATTGGTGCAACGGCGGTAGCATCGTTGATTTATCGACTATCCTATCGTGGTGGACGCATTTTATCTACGCATACGCTAGTATTAACCGGTATTTCCTTGAGTGCCGGCATTCATGCCATCCAAACGCTCTTGGTAGTACGCTTGGATCCAAATAAATTCTACATGGTGAACACATGGGTTATCGGTAGCATTTCTGGTAATAGCTGGAATCATGTGGCCATATTGGCGCCTATCGTCATTTTCCTAGCCCTCGTGCTATATGCACGTCATATGGATTTGAATATCTTAAGTTTAGCTGATGAAACGGCTATCGGTCTTGGTATTCGCATTAACCTTGCTCGATTTATTTATTTGATGATTGCTGTTGTACTCGCCGCGTGCTGCGTAGCCATCGGTGGCAGCATCGGCTTTGTGGGGCTGATTTCTCCACACATTGCTCGTCGATTAGTAGGGGCGGATCATTCCTATTATCTGCCTGTGACGGCCTTGATTGGCGCAATTCTTGTGGTCGCTGCCGATTGGTTCGGCCGTGCCATAGTGGCTCCTGATGAAATTTTGGTGGGTATCGTCGTGTCCTTAATCGGTGCGCCGTACTTCTTGTATATTTTAGCAAAAGCAAAAGCATAGGATTGGATTGAGAAGGAGATTGCTATGAAATTAGAAGTTAAAAATTTAACCACTGGTTACAATGGTCATAAAATCATAGAAAACTTGAACTTGTCCATTCCTGAGGGCAAGATTACAGCCTTGATTGGTGCCAATGGTTGCGGTAAATCCACATTATTAAAAACGATTTGTCGTATCATCGAGCCTATGAGTGGCGAGGTATTGTTGGATGGTAAAAACATGCATGCTATGGATAGTCGTCAACTAGCCAAACAAGTGGCGATATTGCCACAAAACCCCTCGGCTCCAGGGGCACTGACTGTGCGTGAACTCGTTATGTATGGTCGTGCGCCCCACAAATCTAGCTTGTTCTCTCGCACGAGCCGTGAGGACCGCGAAATGGTTGAGTGGGCTTTGAAAGAAACGGATTTGTTAGAGTTCGCTGATCGTGGTATTGAACATATGTCCGGTGGTCAACGTCAACGCGCTTGGATTGCTATGGCTATCGCGCAGGATACAGATATTCTGTTCCTCGATGAACCAACTAGCTTTCTTGACGTATCTCATCAATTGGACGTGCTCCACATGGTGGACCATTTAAATAAAAAATATGGTAAAACTATCATCATGGTCATTCATGAATTGAATGAGGCTGCGCGCTTTGCCGATTATTTGGTAGCTATGCGCAAGGGTACCATTTTGTACGAAGGTTCCCCATATGATGTGTTCAATAACGACATGCTCTGCGACGTGTTCGGCATCGATTCCACTATTATGAACGATCCACGCACGAACCGTCCGTTCTCCATTCCATATTCTGTGAAAGCTAATTTAGAAATACCAGCTCCACGGGATCCACTGGCAGAACCATTGGCAGGCATTCCTGTGTGTGCTGTATCAAATGTATCTGGTGAAAGTACTGTATCTGGTGACAGTGATGCATCTACACACATTCGTGGTGGCGCCCCTTTACAAGTTCCTGGTGGCCTATCTGCACAAGGTTCTCAAAAGGTGTAATATGAACGTAAATACATTCTCTAAACTGTGCAGTGTGGTTGGCATCGTGGCGGTAGCTTTCACCATAAGTGGTTGCAACATTAATCAAACGAATGAGCAATCAGCGCAAGTGATGGGACAGTTGAGCCCTAAGGTGCAAGGCATGTTGCATCGCCAAAATACATCGGAAGCCATAGACGTAGAATTTGCTAAGCGTTTCGATGATAAAATGGCGCAAGCTAAAAAACTCGTTACAGTTGATGGCGATACCATCACGGTGAAGCATAAATTCGGGACCACAGTGATGCCAAAGACGCATCAGCGAATCGTGGTCATTCGTATGGAAGACCCTATATTGGCACTAGACGTTCCATTCCTAGCAGGGAATTACAATCCTAACCATTATCTATACGAACAATTGTCTGCGAAGGATATTCACGTCATCAGCGTCAATGACGATAGCAAGACTATCAATTACGAACAAGTACAGGCGGAAGAACCGGATTTGATTATCATGCGTGATTCCTTCGATCAAAATGTGTACAACGCATTGAATAAAATCGCCCCAACGGCGGCTTTCGATTTGCGGCAGGACGAAACGAGTCTTTTGGCATTGTCCATGGGCCTTGGCATTCCTGAGACAGGGGAGCTTCGTTTACGCGAATATTATTCCAAGGCGAAATTCTATCGCATGGCCTTGCATGAGCATATTGGTGATAAAACAGTGGCGTTACTGCGCGTGCTCAATAAGGAAATTCGGTTGTATCCGTATTCTAAAAATGATATCAATCGTTTTATGTACGAGTTGCTAAATCTCAATCCACCACTCATGGTGTTAGAGGCCGATTTCAGCACGACGAATAATGCCATTTCATTGGAACGATTACCGGATATGAAAGCCGATTATTTGCTCATCAGCTCTGGCTACGGTCCTAGCAGTAAACAAAATAATAAAATTGCCCAAAATCGATTGGAAAGTATGAAACGAGATGAATTGTAGCATAAAATTCCCGCGGTGCAGCAGGGCCATGTGGAGGAAGTAGATACTACTGTGTGGAATGCCCACGGAATCCTTGCCAAAGAACAGTCCATGAAGTCTATTTACGACGCATGGGGGAAATAAGTGGTACTCCGGCATCTCAAATTTATTAGTAGTAAAACATAAGAAATAGCAATGACATCAGCGCCTCGCTTCAAACGCCTTCGCGTAAGGCGCTCCTCGCTAATGTCATTGCTATTTTTGTATATACCGTAGAGAATTTGAGATGCCTGCCGTATCAAGGGCGGGGGAGAACTTTGGTGTAGAGGTTTCGTTCTAAATGTCGAAACCATTCTTGTACAAGTTCCGTCAATGTAGAGCTAATTACCTCTAGTTGTCCGTGTCTTTCCTGCGATCCCCTCCTTTGAAAAAATATATATTAATTTCTTCTACTAGTTGTCGATGTTGTAAAATTTTTTACGGTAGTATCAATGATAGCTAATCGTACACAGCGTTGAAATCCGGTGGTTACTTGGTACTCGAGTGACTTACGCCGAAGGCGTTCGGAACGAGAGATTAAGTGACCACTGGATTCCAAGACTAACATCCTTTGCCGTGATTGACACTACCGTAAAAGGTTTACATATTTTCATAACACCTATCAGAAATCAATATACATTTCCCTTAAATTCCTGTTGGTTTTGGTAGGAATAGTACTATGAATAGTGCTATACTAATATAAATAGAATATTTTAGAAATATAAAAAGTATTCTTGTGTATTATGCTTGAAATGTTGTATTAAATAATATTTTCAGCTTTTATTACTGTAAGATAGAGTTATAATATACAGTGTAATTCTATACAAACAAGGCCAAGTGCCTATATAAGAAAAGAGGTCAGTACTATGTATGATGTGAAATCTCCCAAGGCAGAGGAATTTATTTCTCACCAAGAGATATTAGATACGCTCGCTTATGCAGAGGCGAATAAGGAGAACCGCGAATTATTAGATGCGATTTTGGAAAAAGCAGCCACATTCAAAGGGCTCAGCCATAGAGAAGCAGCCGTTATGCTAGAATGTCCATTGCCAGAGTATAAAGAAAAATTATTTGCCTTGGCAAAGGACATTAAAAAAGCCATTTATGGTGACCGCATCGTATTGTTTGCGCCACTTTATTTGTCTAACTATTGTATCAATGGTTGCGTATATTGCCCATACCACTCTAAAAACCGTGATATTAAACGTAAAAAATTGACACAAGAGCAAATTCGTGAAGAGGTTATTGCCCTAGAGGCACTTGGTCATAAACGTATCGTTATTGAATCCGGTGAAGATCCTCTTAACAATCCATTAGAATATATCTTGGAATCCATTAAAACGATTTATTCCATTAAAAATAAAAATGGTGAAATTCGTCGCGTAAATGTAAATATTGCAGCCTGTGAAGTAGAAGATTACAAAAAACTTCATGAAGCAGGTATCGGTACATATACATTATTCCAAGAAACATATAATAAAGAAAATTATGAAGCATTGCATCCAACAGGTCCTAAGAGTAATTATGCATATCATACAGAAGCAATGGACCGTGCTATGCAAGGTGGTATCGATGACGTGGGTATCGGCGTATTGTACGGCCTTGAGCATTATCGTTACGATTTCGTTGGTTTGTTGATGCATGCGGAACATTTGGAAGCTGTATTTGGTGTAGGTCCACATACAATTTCTGTGCCTCGTATTTGTCCGGCCGATGATATTGATGTAGAGGACTTTAGCAATGCGGTTCCTGATGATACATTTGATAAAATCGTTGCCTTGCTTCGTGTATCTGCACCATATGCCGGCATGATTATGTCTACCCGTGAAACTCAAAGTATGCGCGAACGCGGTCTAGCACTTGGGATCTCTCAAATCAGTGGTGGTTCTCGTACTAGCGTTGGTGGTTACAAGGAAGAAGAAGCCCCAGAAGACAATTCGGCGCAATTTGATCGTAGCGATACTCGTTCCCTTGATGAAATCGTAGACTGGTTATTACACCTTGGTTATGTACCTAGTTTCTGTACTGCTTGCTATCGTGCGGGACGTACGGGTGACCGTTTCATGGCATTGGCGAAATCTGGTCAAATTCATAACTGTTGTCAACCGAATGCGTTGATGACGTTGAAGGAATATATCATGGACTATGGTTCTGAAACGACTAAGGCTGATGGGGAAATGGTTATTGAAAGCCAAATGAATCTCATCAAAAATGATCTTGTAAAGAATAAAGCGCAACAATATATTGCACAAATGGAAGATGGGGAACGGGATTTCCGATTCTAGACTATTTGATGAGGTATCTAATTTAACAGTAGTATACGATTTGAAACCTATACAGAGTGATTTACTACGGTTTGATTTTTGTCGATGTAGACAATACAATATGATGACAAGGCTATACCTAGTAGGGTATAAGCTAGCTTTTATAAGGATAGACACCATTATCAATACGAATTGTGTAATGGTGTCTATTTTGTTGAGAAAAATAAAATAATAATTTGAGAATTAAAATTATATTCCCCTTTATTTATTGAATGATAAGGGGTATAATATAGAAAATGATAATGATAATAAGTATGTGGCCTAAGTAATATTGATTATGAAATGGCCTTATAAATTAGGGGTTATGTGTGGTATAAACTATGATTAAAAAACGATGGCTAGTTAAATCTGGAGATACAACACAAGAGAATAGATTGGTTAATGATTTAGGGGTTACACCTGTTGTCGCTAAATTGCTGGTTAACCGTGGATTTGATAGCATCAGTGGGCAACAGTTTTTGTATGGCTCTATGGATAGCTTACTAGATCCTTTCACATTAAAGGGCATGATAGAAGGTGTAGCTCTCATTGAGGATATACTGGAACAACACAAGCCTATTGTCATTTATGGTGATTATGATGTGGATGGTATTACAGCAACGTCCTTGTTATATCGTTTTTTTAGCCGATTAGGGGCGAATGTGAGCTATTACATTCCAGAACGACAAGGCGAAGGGTATGGCCTAAATTTAGAAGCCTTGGAACACCTTATTGAACAGGGAACAGCACTCATTATTACTGTTGACTGTGGTATTAGCTCATATGATATTGTGGAGCAAGTGAAGGATCGCGTTCATATGGTCATTACAGATCATCATAATGCACCGGACCAAATTCCAAATGCTGATGCGGTGATAAACCATAAACAACCGGGTTGTCTCTATGAAGATAAAAATTTATCTGGTGTAGGGGTGGCTTTTAAATTGGCCCAAGCTATTTGGTTGCGTAAAACGGGTGAATGGTATCGTGAGGATTTAGATATTGTTGCATTGGGGACCGTAGCTGATGTGGTACCACTGGTAGGTGAAAACCGTATTGTGGTACAAGCAGGTCTTGCTAAAATGGTGGAGAACCCGAATATCGGTATTAATGCCCTCATCAGTGTAGCAGGCCTTACAGGAAAACAAATTACCGCAGGCCATATTGGCTATACATTGGCACCTAGACTGAATGCAGCTGGCCGTGTATCTCATGCGACGCGTGCTGTGGAATTATTAGTTACTACCAATGCTGAGGAAGCATTAGATATTGCCGATGAATTACAGGCTACAAATGTGGAACGCCAGGAATTGGAACGACATATTCATGAAATGGCTCGCCAAGATGTGATTAATCAAGGTCACAAGGCTGATCATATCATTGTTGTGGGTGGTGAAGGATGGCACCCTGGGGTTATCGGTATCGTTGCCTCTCGTCTAGTAGAGGAGTTTTACAAACCAACGATGGTGTTATCCATCCATGATGGAGTGGGTAAAGGTTCTTGCCGAAGTATCGAAGGATTTAATGTCTATGAGGCATTGAAGTTTTGTGAAGATCTTCTCTTGCAATTTGGTGGACATGCGGCGGCCGCTGGATTTAGCATTGATGCGGCACATATTGATGAATTGCGTGAACGTCTTGATGGTTATTGTCGCAAACAACTAACAACAGAGGATTATGTTCCTATAGTCAATATTGATACCACATTGCCAGTGAATGATATTGATGTAGAAATTATAGATAATATCGCAGCTCTTGAACCTTATGGTATGGGAAATAGTACACCTGTGTTTGCTGTTACCAGTGCAGAGGTGCAAGACGTGATACTTATGGGGCAGTTAAAAAAACATTGCAAGGTTATTTTGAAAACTGCTCAAGGTTCTATTGATGCCATTGCATGGAATCGGCCCAACCTATTTAAACAAATTTTTGCCGGGGATATGGTGAAAGTCGCATTTTCATTGCAAAAAAATGAGTGGCAAGGCTATGTATCTCCACAACTGATGATTCAAGATATTGAACTTTTAGGTGAGCAACATATTGTACTCACCACAGAAGGCTTACGAGAAATGTATTTAGTGGTAAAACAAATTGCTAGAGGTGGTAGGCTTTCACAATATCAGATGGAACAAGAGGTGCTAAGGCGGCATCCAAAGAATCAAAATCATGCGTCCGCTATGATGGCATTACAAGTATTTAAGGAACTCGGTATTATTTTAGAAGATGAAAATGATGATGGATTGCCAATGTATCGTTGGAATCAAGTGCAAGGAAAACTTGATTTGGTTACATCTATTACATTTTTAACATACAGCAAGCAGGAGGTGAGTCCATGATTAACACTGAAGAAGGTCAAGTGATTATCGAAGAAGGTACCTTTAATAAAGAAAAAGAATTACAAGCATTCATGGATCTCGTTCATAGTTATTTGAGTGACGAGGAATGTGCTCAAATTATGAAAGCCTTTGAGTTAGCAGATAAAGCCCATGAGGGTCAAACTCGTGCCTCTGGCGAACCCTATATTATGCATCCATTGGCAGTGGCAGAAATATTGGCCAATTTACAAATTGACCATGAAACCTTGATAGCTGCTCTGTTACATGATGTGGTAGAGGATACATCCTATACAAAAGAAGATATAGAAGAATTGTTTGGATCAGAAGTGGCGTTCCTTGTGGATGGTGTAACGAAATTAAACCAATTTCAATACGTTACTAAAGAAGATCAACAATTAGAAAATTATCGAAAAATGATTTTGGCTATGGCAAAAGATGTACGTGTTATCGTTATCAAATTGGGTGACCGTTTGCATAATATGCGTACCTTAAAGTATATGCGCAGTGATAAACAAAAACATATTGCTAAGGAAACATTAGAAATCTTTGCACCTTTATCTCATCGATTAGGTATTTTCAATATCAAATGGGAATTAGAAGATTTGTCTTTCCGTTATTTGGAGCCAGATAAATATTATGATCTCGTTGATCAAATGAAACAAAAACGCCAAGCTCGGGAAGCTATTGTTAATGATACTATGGCGCAATTAACAAAGGCTTTGGGCGATGCAGATATCAAGGCAGATATTAAAGGGCGTCCAAAGCATTTCTACAGTATTTACAAAAAAATGAAAAAGGACAACAAAGATTTGTCCCAAATTTATGATTTGTATGCGGTGCGTGTTATTGTAGACACAATTCCAGATTGTTATGCAGTCCTCGGTATTGCTCATAGTATTTGGAAACCATTGCCATATCGATTTAAGGATTACATTTCTATGCCTAAATCGAACATGTATCAATCCTTGCACACTACCATTATTGGTACTATGGGGCAACCTGTAGAAATCCAAATTCGTACGTGGGATATGCATCGTGTATCTGAATATGGGGTAGCGGCTCATTGGCGCTATAAAGAAGGCAATAAAAATGGAGACAAGGACTTTGATCAAAAGGTTGCATGGCTCCGTCAAGTACTGGAATGGCAAGATACTAGTAACCCTAAGGAATTGGTGAATGCATTGAAACTAGATGTATTCTCTGGTGAGGTATTCGTATTTACTCCTAAGGGCGATGTAGTGAAATTACCAAATGGGTCAGTACCGCTTGATTTTGCATATCGTGTACATACTGATGTAGGTCATCGTTGTGTGGGTGCTAAAATCAATGGTAAAATTGTACCCCTCGATTACACCTTGAAAAATGGTGATATCGTGGATATCATTACATCTAAAACTGGACGGCCTAGTTTAGACTGGCTCAATATCGTTGGTTCTAGTGAAAGTAAATCTAAAATCCGTAACTGGTTCAAACGAGAAAATAAAGAAGAAAATATTCAAAAAGGTCAGGATGCTCTTGAAAAAGAAGCGAAACGTCTTAATTATAATTGGAAGCAAGTGGGCACGCAGGAACGCATCGAGCAAGTTACTAAAATGCTTAATGCTGGTACACCTGATGAATTATTCGCAGCTTGTGGTTATGGTGGAATTCCAGTAAGTACTGTTCTTCTTCGTATCGTAGAACTCTATAAGAAGGAAACGGAAAAAGAAGAAGCTAAACAAACTACAGAGGAAATTGTTGAAAAACTTAAGGCTCACCGTCCTAAGAAATCTAAGGCTGGTACTGGTGTTCTTGTAAAAGGTGAAGCAGGTCTCATGGTACGGATGGCCAAATGTTGTAATCCAGTGCCAGGTGATGAAATTATCGGTTATATTACAAGAGGTCGCGGTATCTCCGTCCATCGTGGCGATTGTACAAGTATAGGTCATACTCCTGAAGATTTGGAACGTATGATTGAAGTGTCTTGGGATCAAGCGACAAACGATTCCTTCCATGTAGGTGTAGAAATTCATGCCTATGATCGCACCGGCATTTTAATGGAAGTGATGGCGGTACTTTCAGAATTAAAAATTAATATTACCAATATTAACGCGAAGGTCGATGACGATACGAAGAACGTTAATATTAGTTTGGTTATAGAGATTAAAGATATCTCACAATTAGAATTTGTAATGACTAAGTTGCGCCGTGTTCGCGATGTGTACACGGTACAACGTGCACATGGAGGTGCTTAATGACAGATTTTAGTCAACTTGCGTTGATGCGTATGCCATTAGGGGCACTAGGAACCAACTGTTATGTGGTGGGGGACAAAGAACTAGGCAAGGCATATATTATTGACCCAGCTACAGCTGATGTATTAGAAAGTTTGGAAAAACATAATTTAGAACCTGCAGCGATTCTATTAACTCATGGTCATGCTGATCATATTGGCGGTGTACAAGAGATTATTAATCAATATCCTGTACCGGTATATATTCATGATGGCGACCGGGAGTATCTCACTAATGCAGATCTTAATTTGAGCTCTAATTATGGACAGAACCTTACGGTTACAGGAGATATTCGTTCTGTAAAAGAAGGAGATACATTCGATTTAGGCAATATTCATCTTTCTGTGTACGAAACACCAGGTCATACACCAGGTGGTGTTTGTTACTATATGGATGGTGCTCTAGTATTCGTCGGGGATACATTATTTAGAGGCTCCATTGGGCGTACAGATTTTGATGGTGGTGATTATGACACTTTGATTAATGCTATTAAGGACAAGTTGTACACCTTGCCAGAGGAAACAGTAGCGTATCCGGGACATGGTCCAGAAACGCAAATTGGTTATGAAAAGCAATATAATCCATTTGTGGGGGCATAACTGGATTGCCTAATATTTTCATAGTCATTATGATGGATACGGATATAACGAATTCCTAGGTACGAATATTGAGAAAAAGGGGCACCTATGGCAAAACATTCAATTCAATATTGGCTACGGGTCACGATGATTAGCATCATGGCTATACTGCTCTTGATGGGAACCAAAACTGTGGCGTTACCATTTGTTGTTTCTTTTGTGCTAACACTCATTTTGTTACCATTGGTAAACATCATGCAAGATACGTTACAAAAACGCTTTGGCCTCACTTGGCTACCACGATCTATAGCCATTTTACCAGCATTTTTACTAGTGGCGTTGCTACTTTATTTAGCGACGATTCTAGTATTAACACCATTTTTAACTGAGTTTACTCGGTTGGTGGCAAATTTTCCATCTATCATGTCACAAGTTTATGGATTGACGAAACTCATTCCTACAGGACCTGGGGAAACGGGATTGCCACCACAAATTGAAGCAGTTGTAGGGATGGCTATCACTCGTATTGGTAATTATGGTGTAGAATTGGCACAGCAAGGGATTACGGCTGTATTTTCCTTCGCAGGTATGCTCTTAGAGTTATTACTTGTACCGATTATTACATTTTATTTACTCAAGGATGGTCGCCAGCTGAAACGCTCTATCATCAATGTGTTTCCCGAACCGACAACAAAACATCTGTATGATGCATTCAATCAGATTCACCAAACAGTAGGGGGGTATTTGCGAGGTCAGCTCGTATTGGCCACCAACATGTTTGTTATTATTCTTATAGTTGCCTTTGCGTATGATTTGCCGTATCCTTTCGTGTTAGCGCTATTAGCGTTTATTGCAGAATGGATGCCTATCATCGGGCCTTTTATCAGTGCGGGGCCAGCCATTATTTTGGCGGCTTTGATAGGGGGCACACTTGCGGTGAAAGTAGCTATCACCTACTTCATCATTTTAATGATAGATTCACAAATTATTATGCCTAAAGTAATGGGGCACATTATTAAGTTGCATCCGGTAGTTATCATTTCAGTCATCTTTATTGGTGGTTCCTTATATGGGGTTATAGGGATGATGACAGCGGTACCTGTTACGGCAATTATTCAAATTATTATGGAAAAATTATGGTATTTTAACAAGTTTTACAAGGAGGAGCAATAACATGAATTCTACAATGGAAAAATTAAAAGAGCGTATCAAAGATAAGAAATATAAGTTGACTACCCAACGTCAAACGATTTTACAAGCATTTATTGATGCTGAAGAAAATCATTTGAGTGCCGAAGATGTATACGGTCTGGTGAAACAAGTGGCCCCTGAAATTGGTTTGGCTACGATTTATAGAACACTTGATTTATTCACAGAACTTGATTTATTAAAACGTCTTGATTTTGGTGATGGCCGTAATCGTTATGAATTTAATGACGAAGAATTTGCTCATTTCCATCATCATTTGATTTGTGTGAAATGTAATGAAGTTAGCGAATTTAAAGATGATATGTTAGAAACATTAGAATCTATTATCGCTAAAAAATTAAATTTCCACACTATTGATCACCAATTAAAAGTATATGGTTATTGCAGGAAATGCCAAGAAAAAATGAAAGCTGCAGGTGAGCCTATCGGACCAACACACCATGCTTAAAAGCTATCATTACGAGGGACCATTGCCGCTAGGTTCCGTAGTTGCTCATAATTGCGGGGCTGCCGGATTGTTTTCAAACAAAGTGAATCCTCAAGTGACGCTCATCGGTAAAGAGGTAGCTGGCTTGTACACACTTGCCGTGGATGTCAGTGGTCAAGAACCATTTGTCATTCATGGGAATGTCACATCTATAGGTCGTCGTAAAATGGGACAACAATTGTTGGCTTATTTACGAGGATTACAAGGCTTGGCGTCATATAATGAATGGGGCAGCTTGGTTGGTGTTAGACCGACCAAGCTGTTTCATAAATATTGGGATAAAGCTCCTGATGCGGCATCGGTAGCGAATTGGATAGAGGCAGAGTTTTCTGTGTCTCCAGAGAAACTCGGTTTGCTTACAGACATCGGTGAGTTTCAACGTCCTTATGTAGATCCTAATATCATCAAGGATACACTGGTGAGTCTTTATTGTGGTATTCCATTTTGTCAGACCCATTGCGTGTATTGCTCTTTCCCCTATGGTATGTGGCAAAACTATGGCAACCACAATGGATTCATTGAGGCATTAGAGTTCGATATGGATCATATGGCACATATGGTACAGGAGCACGAATTGGATGTTATGAGCCTCTATATGGGGGGCGGTACGCCGACGATTTTGCCAGACCTAGAATTTGAACGGGTGCTGGCGAAGCTTTCACCATTGGTACCGGAAGGAAGGGAATTTACCGTTGAGGCAGGTCGTCCTGATTCGGTGACCCCTGAAAAAATTAATACCATGGTTCGTCATGAGGTGAATCGCATCAGCATAAATCCACAGACTATGCAGGATGCGATTTTAGCGCGTATTGGGCGTGGTCATACGGCGCAGGATATCGACGACCTCTATCAATATGTGAAACGTCATACCTCTCTGGCAGTGAATATGGATTTCATTGCTGGCTTGCCAGAACAAACTGACAGGGATATGACAGAAAATATGGATTATATTTGTCGGAGCCTACCGGAAAATGTTACAATTCATACATTGGCATTAAAAAAAGGTAGCCCTCTTTATGAAAGTCATATGCAACAGCGTTTGCCTAATGAAGAACAAGTTCGTCATATGGTAAATGTAGCGCGTGAAAGACTTGAAACCGCTGGGTACAGACCATATTATTTATATCGTCAACAATATATGACGGGACAATTAGAAAATATTGGCTATACCTTGGAAGGCCATGCATGTGATTATAATATTCGCATGATGGAGGAACGACAATCTGTGCTGTCCATGGGACCTGGCAGTTCATCCAAATGGATGCGCGCTCCAGAGTTCCGTCAGAAAAAACAGCACATGCCAAAAGACGTGGATGTATACATTCGCACAATAGAACAATTATTAGATAAGCGTAGTGCTTTATGCAAATCGTTTTGGGAGGTCGTGTAAATGGCAATTAGAAAACCAAAGGGCACACAAGATTTCTTGCCGGAACAAATTGGTAACTGGCATTTCATAGAACAGTATATGCGCGATATTTGCAAAACCTATGGTTTTAATGAAATTCGCACACCTATATTTGAAGATACAAAATTATTTTTGCGCGGTATCGGTGAAACTACTGACGTAGTGCAAAAGGAAATGTACACATTCTCTACGGGGGATCATACAGACCAAACATTTACATTGCGTCCGGAAAACACAGCATCTGCAGTGCGTGCGTATTTAGAAAATAAAGTATATGGTAAAGAAGGCCTTACCAAATGGTTTTACATCGGACCTATGTTCCGTCATGATAAACCACAAGCAGGGCGTTACCGTCAATTCCACCAATTTGGGGCAGAGGTATTAGGTTCTCAATCTCCAGTAGTGGATAGCGAAGTTATTTGTATGATTTTGCAATTGTTGCGTAGTTTTGGTTTGCAGGATTTAAATGTAGAGGTAAACTCTGTAGGTTGTCCAAATTGCCGACCAGCGTACCGCGAGAAATTAATTGCCTTCTTTGAACCTAAAAAAGAACAATTATGTCCAGATTGCCAAGAGCGTTTATATAAAAACCCGCTTCGTATTTTGGATTGTAAGAATGAAACTTGTAAGGATTTGTCCGTAGGGGCTCCTGAAATTCATGAACATCTTTGCACGGAATGTCATGATCATTTCGAGGAAGTAAAAACTCTATTGGATGCAGCCAATGTACAATATAATTTGAATCCACGTTTGGTGCGTGGCCTCGATTACTACACAAAAACTGCTTTTGAAGTACAATATACCCCATTAGGCGCCCAAAGTGCTGTAGCCGGTGGTGGTCGCTATGATGGCCTTGTAGAACAATTAGAGGGACCATCCACACCAGCCATTGGTTTTGCCATGGGTATGGAACGATTGTTATTGGCTTTAGAAAAACAAAATCTATTGCCAGAACCAGCAGTGGATCCATCTGTATTTGTCGTAGCCCTTGGTGATGCGGCGAAGGTAGAGGCTTTCAAAATTGTACAATCTGTGAGAGAGCATTACATTCCTTGCGAAATGGATGGTCAAGGCAAGAGTATGAAAGCCCAATTAAAATATGCTAACAAAATTAACGCAAAATATGTTATTATATTGGGTGATGATGAATTAGCTAATGGCGAGGCCATTGTACGATTCATGGAAACGAGTGAACAGGAAACAGTGCCACTCAGCACTATTTCTGAACATATTACTTCTTTGGTGAAAGGATGACATTAAGAATGGAAACAATGAAAGGGTTACACCGCACACATAGTTGTGGTACTATCTCTGCTGAACAGGTAGGGCAAGAGGTCGTATTGTGCGGTTGGGTTGAACGTCGTCGTGATCATGGCGGACTTATTTTTATCGATCTTCGCGATCGTTCTGGGGTAGTACAAATCGTAGCATCTCCAGATCATAATATGGAATCTTTCCATAAAGCAGAAGACGTACGTAACGAATTCGTATTATGCGTACGTGGTAAAATTACAGAACGTGATGCGGATGCAGTGAATCCAAACTTACCAACTGGTCAATTTGAAATGTACTGCGAAGAATTACGTGTGTTGAATTCATCCAAAACACCTCCATTCTACATTCAAGACGATGTGGACGTTGATGAAAATATCCGCTTGAAATATCGTTATTTGGATCTTCGTCGCCCAGAAATGCAACGTAACTTGATGCTTCGTCATAAAGTAACAAAAGCAATGCGCGACTTCTTCGATAACCATGATTTCATGGAAATCGAAACGCCAATGTTGACTAAGAGTACACCAGAAGGTGCTCGTGACTATTTGGTGCCTTCCCGTGTTAATGCAGGTACATTCTATGCATTGCCACAATCTCCACAAATTTTCAAACAAATCTTGATGGTTGCTGGTTATGAAAAATATTTCCAAATCGTTCGTTGTTTCCGCGATGAAGATTTGCGTGCTGACCGTCAACCTGAGTTTACTCAACTCGATATTGAAATGAGCTTTATCAATGAAGAAGATATTTTGACAATGTTGGAACAAATGGTAGCTCATGTATTCAAAACTACAATGGGTAAAGACTTAGTATTGCCAATGCCTCGTATCACTTGGGACGAAGCAATGGATAAATACGGTTCTGATAAACCAGATCTTCGCTTTGACATGGCTTTCACAGACGTTACTGAATATGTGAAAGATACTGAATTCAAAGTATTCCGTTCCGTTATCGATAATGGTGGCGTTGTAAAAGGTATCGTTGTGCCTGGCGATGCTGGTATCCCTCGTCGTGAACTAGATGACCTTGTTGATTATGTAGGCCGTTATGGCGCTAAAGGTTTGGCATGGGCATGCTTCAACGAAGATGGTTCCATTAAATCTCAAATCATGAAATTCTTGGGTGAAGATACAATTCGCAATATTGGTACAGCTATGAACGCTCAACCTGGCGACCTTGTATTGATGATTGCAGATAAACCAGCAACAGTAGCTAAAGCTCTTGGCGAATTGCGCCTTGAAATGGCTCGCCGCATGAATATGATTGATGAAGACTTGTTGGCATTCACATGGGTAACTGATTTCCCTATGTTCGAATACAGCGAAGAAGATAAACGCTTCGTAGCAATGCATCATCCGTTCACAATGCCTCGTGAAGCAGACCTTGATAAATTAGAAACTGATCCAGGTTCTGTAAAAGCTATCGCTTATGATATGGTATTGAACGGTGTTGAAATCGGTGGTGGTTCCTTGCGTATTTATCAATCCGATATTCAAGAACGCGTATTCAAAGCTATCGGCTTGTCTGAAGAAGAAGCAAAATCCAAATTCGGATTCATGCTTGATGCATTCCAATTCGGCGCTCCTCCACATGGTGGCTGTGCATTCGGTCTTGACCGCTTGGTAATGTTGATGGCAAAACGCAAATCTATCCGTGATGTAATTGCGTTCCCTAAAACACAAAGCGCGTCTGACTTGATGAGCCAAGCTCCATCTGAAGTAGAAGCGAAACAGTTGAAAGAACTTCATATCAAACCCGATACTGAAGAAGAAACTCAAAGCTTAGTGTAACAACTATATCGCCCCCCTATATATGTTTTTCGCTCCTGAGCGCCTACGGCGCAATGTCTCTGCGAAACATATATAGGGGGGCTCTTTTATTGTGTAAAAACTGGTGTTAATATGCATAAATTCTGAATTGTCAAGTCTTGAAATGTATATATATTAATGCTATTATATAGCCATAAGATATCCCTGCTGTGTGCGTGTGATATCGCAGTTTTGAGCCAACACATCTACTTCGGGAGTTCAAACTCTCATAGCGGCACGACGCTCTTCGGAGTACGCAATGTTATGAGGCGGACACCCACCTGCTCTTGCAGGATCAAAACGCGGTACATTACGGCATGGTGGGGTTCTTTCCGCCTAAGGGCGGTTTTTTTATTATATGAGGAGTGACGACAATGGATAGTTTGTTTGATACTATTGAAGTGAATAAGTATGAACCATTACCGGTAAGAATGAGACCAACTAGCTTGGATCATTTCTTTGGCCAAGAAAAGGCTGTGGGTAAGGGAACTTTTTTGCGCGCCATGGTTGAACAGAATACAATTCCGTCTATGTTGTTCTATGGCCCTTGTGGGACTGGTAAGACGACATTGGCGGGTATTATTGCCAAAATCAGTCACAGTCATTTTGTAAATTTAAACGCTACCAATGCAGGCATTGGTGAACTGCGTAAGATTATAGAAGAGGCGCGTAAGCGCATTCGTTCGTTGCAACAGCGAACTATTTTATTCCTCGATGAAATTCATCGCTTTAATAAGAGTCAACAGGACGTGCTATTACCATGTGTTGAGGATGGTACCATCATTTTGATTGGTGCCACTACGGAGAATCCATTTTTCGAGGTAAATCGTCCTTTATTATCTAGGTTACGTTTGATTACCCTTGAACTATTAACTCCTAAGGCGATTGCTCAAATTTTGCATCGTGCCCTCACGGATACTGAGGTAGGCATCGGGGAGCGTCATTTACATGTTGAGGACAATTTGCTTGAGGAAATCGGCATTTTCGTTAATGGTGATGGTCGCATGGCCCTCAATATTTTAGAACAGGCTTCGGCCATGGTACCGGAGGGTGGAACGATTACCCTGGAGGTGCTAGAAAAGGTCGTAGGCCGTCGGGTGTATAGTTACGATAAAAAAGGTGACAATCATTACGACACAATTTCTGCTTTTATTAAAAGTATGCGTGGATCTGATGTACAGGCGACATTGCACTATTTAGCACGTATGATTGAGGCTGGTGAAGATCCTAATTTTATTGCTCGTCGTATCGTCATTTGTTCTGCTGAGGATGTAGGGCTTGCTGATCCACAAGCGCTTGTGATTGCTAATGCAGCAGCACAGGCGGCGCATTTGGTGGGATTCCCTGAGGCGCGTATTATACTTTCAGAAGCGGCAGTCTATGTAGCGCTTGCGCCTAAGAGTAACAGTGCATACATGGGTATTGATGCGGCTATTGCTGATGTACGTCACAAGGAGTGTGGACAGGTGCCAGATCATTTGAAGGATTCTCATTACAGTGGGGCTATCAAACTAGGTCATGGGCAGACCTATAAATATGCCCATAGTTATCCGAATGCCTATGTAAAACAACAGTATTTGCCTGATCCATTGGTGAAAGCTAAGTATTACGAGGGCCATCGACGAGGTCGAGAAGAATCCTTACTGGATGACTGGGAACGTAGAATTGGTTTGAAGAAATAAAAAACTATATAGAAAATAAACAATATACTACAATATATGGTATAATTAAATGATATTTAAGTGTATATATGACACATTGATATAGATTGCATCATACGCCTGTATAGAGCCAGGTGTATTTGTGCACAGTTTTGAGAGATAAGGATTAACATAGATATGGCAGACGAAAAAAAGGTCGCACCTAGACGAAAGAGAACGACCACTGCGAGAAAAACAACTCGTAAGCGCCCTACAAAGGCGAATGTGGGTCAATCTAGTGAAGGATTCTCTCTTTCTAAAGAGGTGAAAGGTTTAATTGTCATCGCTTTTGGTATCGTGGCTTTGATTGGTTTCTTTGGAATTAAAGTAGGTATTGTAGGCGAGTTTTTGACAGGTATTTTTCAATATGGTTTCGGGTTAGGTGGAATTATTCCCTGTCTAGCTTGGTTATATGCTGGCTGGCGCTTGTTATATAGTGGCAGCTTTATATCGTTTACAAAACGAGGCGTATTATTTACATTGTTTTTTATTTTCTTGATGGCCCTCGTCCCATTGTGGCGTGTACCAGCAGGGCAAGAATTATATACAGTAAATTTATTGAATCAAGGTGGCTTTATAGGTGGCCTTGTAGCAATGGTGTTGCGTACTATCGTTGGGGAAATAGGATCTATCATTCTTGATGTAATCCTATTAATCGCCCTTGGGATGCTTATTTTCCGCTTGTCTTTGAGTAAAGGTCTTCACAAGGCGAAGGACACAGCACAAGTCGGTGTAGATGTAGCTAAGGTTGGCGTTGACGTAGCTAAAGATATTGCAGCAGGACAAGCACAAGTGATGAAGGATGCAGCTGCTGAAAAAGCTCGTGAAATGAAAACTCGTCTTGAGGATTGGAATGAACAACGTAAAGTAGCGGCTGCTGAGCGTCGTGCTTATAACCGTGAACGAGATACTCGATTTGAAGAAGTAGCAGATAGTGCAAAAGCTGCGCTAGCAGAACGTGGATTTAATGTTGAGTCCCATCAAGACAATGTAACTGCGGATAGTACTGTAAATGCTAATGACGTAAATCCATATGCAAGAAATATGGATACTACAGTAGATTCTGTAGTATCTGCACCATCAGTATCTGCATCAGTAGAATCTGCATCAATAGAACCTGTAGAAACGGTAACAATTGAAAATACATCGGTACCATCTGTAGAAAACACAGCTGGACCATCTACAGATGATTATGTAGTGGGGCCAATGAGTACTCTTAATAATTCTGATTTTGGTGATACAAATCATGTATATGGTGATAATAATGCTTTCGATGTGGTAGAGCCAGAAATTGAAGCGATTCCAGTGGATGATACATTTGAACCATTACATGATATAGAGACCGTAACCTCACCTACTAGTGCTATCAATTATGGAGTACCAGAATCTTATGATAGTGGTTATGACGATTTTGATGATACGAATTATGATGATGAATATGATGAATTTGACAATCACGCCCCTACAGAGGAAAAACCATTTGTTCGTCGCTCTCTTATCGAGAGTGGGGAGGGGGATGTTCGTACTGTCGATGCAGTACCAATAGCACCAATAGCACCAATAGTACCTTCGATTGAGGGAACTGAAGAGGATACTGCAGCAGTCGCGGTGTCTACAGAAGGTAAGATTCATCGTTCTATTGAACGGGAATATCATTTCCCTAGTTTAGAAATTCTTGCTAAAGGTGAAGTCAGTCAAGTCGCGAGTGAAGAAGTCGCACATAATGCGAGTCTTCTTGAAACTACATTGAAAAGTTTTGGTATTACAGCTAGAGTTGTTAATGCCACACAAGGTCCTGCGGTAACTCGTTACGAGTTAGAACCTGCACCAGGCACGAAGGTTAGTAAAATTGTCAATCTTACAGATGACTTGAAATTGAGCCTAGCTGCTGCAGATATCCGTATGGAGGCGCCAATTCCGGGCAAATCTGCTATTGGTATCGAGGTACCTAATAAATCGATATCTGCTGTACATCTTCGGGATGTATTGGATTGTGATGACTTTAAAGGCGCTCGTGGAGGCATTCCCGTTGGCCTTGGCAAGGACATTGCAGGTAAACCGATTATCACAGATTTGGCAAAAATGCCGCATCTATTGGTAGCCGGTTCAACGGGTTCTGGTAAATCCGTATGTATTAATACATTGATTTCTAGTATTTTATTCAGTCGTAAACCAGAGGAAGTTAAGCTAATCCTTATCGACCCTAAAATGGTTGAATTATCTACATACAATGGTATTCCTCATTTGATGGCACCTGTTGTAACAGATATGAAAAAGGCGGCAGCTGTCCTTCGTTGGGCTGTTCGTGAAATGGAGGCGCGGTACCGTACATTCGCCGCTACAGGCGTGCGTGATGTGAAACGGTATAACGAATTACATCCTAAAACAGCGATGCCATTAGTGCTTATTATTATCGATGAGTTAGCCGACTTGATGATGACGGCACCAGCAGACATTGAGGAATCCATTAGCCGTTTGGCACAGATGGCTCGTGCTGCTGGTCTGCACATGGTTCTGGCGACACAACGTCCATCTGTTAATGTAATTACTGGTACAATCAAGGCGAACGTACCAAGCCGTATTTCCTTTGCCGTAGCTACACAAATCGACTCCCGTACCATTCTTGATATGGCGGGGGCTGAAAAATTACTTGGTAAAGGTGATATGTTGTTTGCCCCAATTGGGGCTAATAAACCAGTGCGTATTCAAGGTGCTTTCATCAGTGATGATGAGGTGGAACATCTTGTTTCCTTTGTGAAAGCTCAGCGTCAGCCTGAATATGATGATACTGTAACAGAGGCAGAGGAGAAAGAAGAGGCCAAAGAAGAGAAGAAAGAGGAGGAATTCCGCGATGAGCTCTTGGAACGTGCCGTTGATCTCGTGATGGACTCTGGTCAGGCCTCTGTGTCTATGTTACAACGACGATTCCGAATTGGTTATACACGAGCAGCGCGTCTCGTAGATACTATGGAGGATTTGAAAATCGTTGGTCCTAATGTGGGCAGTAAGGCTCGTGATATTTTGATGAGTCATGCTCAAGTCAAAGAAAAATACTTCCCTCAATCCAGTAATACGGAAGGTGAGGGTAATTAAATACGTGATAGACCGGACTCATACGACTCTTTTTGAAGGAATTGTATATAGTCGGTGAAAATATATGTTGAAAGGAGCTGTCCAATGGCATCTATAGGGGAAGAACTTCGTCGTGAACGTGTGCGACGTGGATTGACTTTCAAAGACGTAGAACAAGTATTACATATCCGATCTGCCTATTTAGAGGCCATTGAAGATGGTAACTTTAAATTAATACCTGGTCATGTGTATACGAAGGGATTCATTCGTAATTATGCGAATTATCTTGGCTTAGATGGCCAACGTCTTGTGGTATCTTATCAGGATTTGATTGGCGAGAAACATGCTTTCACGGTGCGGACCTTAGATCGTAAACGCAAGAAAGCACAAAAAGAGCAATTACAAACTGAATATGAAGAGCATACGGTGGAAAAAAAACGTATTTCTCTTGAAACACGTCAACGTAAACGTCAAAAAACGATGGACCAAGAACGTATGGTGCTTGGAACCATCCTGGTTCTCATAGTATTATTTTTAATTTGGTTATTCTTTCTATAGGATAAGGTAGGGACATGAATAATTTTTTAGTAACAGAGCCACGAGATATGCAAGAGCGTGGGTGGGCAGAGCTTGATTTTGTGCTCATCAGTGGCGATGCTTATGTGGATCATCCGTCCTTTGCACCAGCTGTGATTGGCCGTTATTTAGAACATAAAGGGTATCGCGTTGGTATTATTGCACAACCAGATTGGAATGATGTGAATAGCTTCAAGCTATTGGGAAAACCTAGATTAGCATCTCTTGTGACGGCAGGAAATCTAGATTCTATGTTGAATAAATTTACGGCAGCAAAAAAAATACGTCGTGATGATGACTATTCTCCAGGAGGGGAATCTGGTCATCGTCCAGACCGTGCTACATTGGTGTATGCGAACCGTATGAAAGAGGCCTATAGTGATGTGCCTGTTATCATCGGCGGTATTGAGGCGTCTTTGCGGCGCTTTGCCCATTATGACTATTGGTCTGATACTGTTCGGCGTTCTATTTTACAGGATGCCAAGGCGGATGTACTCATCTATGGTATGGGGGAACTGCAAATTGCTGAACTTGCAGATGCTCTTGATTCTGGTAAATTTAGAGAATCTTTGCCGAATATTCGCGGTATTTGTTATATGGATAAGGATATCTTTGAGGGGGATTATGTGGTGACTCCATCCTTTGAGGATGTGAAAGCTGATAAACAAGCCTTCGCTAAGGCGTTCCGTTTACAATATGATGAGCAAGATCCATATTATGGACATCCTATTGCACAAAAACACGGTGATCGCTATTTGATCCAAAATACACCGGCCTTGCCATTAACACAGGCACAGATGGATGAAATTTATACATTGCCATTCACTCGTACGTGGCATCCACGATACGATGAAAAAGGTGGCGTACCTGCTTTGAGAGAGGTTCAGTTCAGCTTGACGAGCCAACGAGGATGCTTTGGCAGTTGTTCTTTCTGCGCTATTACAAATCACCAAGGGCGTATTATTCAAAATCGCAGTCATGAATCCTTGATTGATGAAGCAAAAACTATGATTGATATGGATAACTTTAAAGGGTATATCCATGATGTAGGTGGTCCAACGGCGAATTTCCGTCACCTAGCTTGCGAGAAACAGGCTAAATTTGGTGCCTGTCGCGGTAAAACTTGTGCAGCCCCAATACCTTGTGAAAGACTCAATACGAGCCATGATGATTATCTTTCACTATTGCGTAAATTGCGTAAATTAAAAGGTGTAAAAAAGGTATTCGTACGTTCTGGTTTGCGCTATGATTATGTATTAGCAGATAACAATAAGGAGTTTGTGAAAGAACTTTGCGAATTCCATGTGAGTGGTCAATTAAAAGTAGCACCAGAACATATTTCTAATCGTGTTACAACGATGATGGGCAAGGCGGGAAAGAAAGAATTCCTCAAATTCAAACAATGGTTTGAAGAAGCTAATCGTAAACTTTGTAAAAAGCAGTATTTGGTACCATACTTTATGAGTTCTCATCCAGGCTGTAGTTTAGAGGATGCTATCGAACTAGCAGAATTTTTACGAGATCAACATATGTATCCAGAACAAGTGCAGGACTTTATTCCTACACCAGGCAGCTTGTCTACTGCCATGTACTATACAGGTATCAATCCTCTCGATGGACGTCCTGTGTACGTGGCTAAAAAAGGCCGTGACAAAGCGAAACAACGTGCGTTGATGCAATATAAAAATGTGGAAAATTATGACTTAGTAAAGGAAGCCCTCATTGAAGCAGGTCGCCAAGCTCTCATTGGTTTTGGACCACAATGTTTAATTCCACCACGTCCGATTGGTAAATCTGGAAACAGAGCTAGCGGTGCAGGCCCACAAGGTCGCCCAGGTGGTAGAGCAGGTAATAACGATGTAGGCACACAAGGACGCCAAGGCGGTAGACCTGGTAATCAGGGCCGTAATGGTGGGGCACGAGGGAATCGTTCAAATGACTCGGGCCGTGCCAATAATCGACAAAATAGTAACCGCCAAAATAACAATCGCCCAAGCGGCGGTCGCAAACGTTCAGAAGGTAGTTTCTCATAAAATCGATAGATTTTTGGGAAAAGAAACAAAACTTTCACAGAAATAAAAATTTTGTTCACTGCCAGGAACATTGGCAGGAGTTTTAGATTCAATAGCTAATTCTAACAATAGGGAGTATACATTATGAATCGATGGAAGGCGCCCTTTGCTTTGTTTTTCTTTATATTGGGGATGTTAACATTTGGATTTTGGTATAGCTGGAAGGAAAAGCAGGAACAGGCCCAAGCACCTGTAAAGGCTGAGCTAGTGGTTTATACAGATTTACCAAATGCGCTCACCACGATTCTTGCTGATCAATATAGGGAAGAAAAAAATATCAAAATTACTGTAATGCCACTAACAGAAGAGCAAATGACAACGGTGTTGTCACGGCCTTGGGGTGAGCAAAATGGTGATATTGTTATTACTTCACAGGATAACCTTGTGTTAGGAACTTCAAAAAATCAATTTAGACCAATCGTGACGGAATCGGCAGATACTGTAGCAGAACGGTTTAAAAATACAGATGGCTATTGGGTTGGAACCTGGTATGACCCGGTGGTATTTACGCAAAATGATACATTTTATAACACATTAGGGCGTTATATTACAACCTGGGACACATTAGCAAAGCCTGGTAATTGGCGTGTAGTGGTAACAGATTTTGTAGCATCTCAAAATGCAGCAAACTTGTTATACAATATGGTCGAAGCAAAAGGCGAGACATCAACGATTCAATTTTTTAATGGATTAAAACCACATGTTATTCAACATGCTAAATTTTTATCCACCCCAGTTCGCTTAGCGGCGTTAGGGGAGACGGATATCGGGATTGGTAATTACTCGGATGCAGCTCAATATATGAGTCATTCCTATCCAGTGAAAGTCATTTTCCCGGCGGATGGAACTTCTTTCTATTTGACTGGTGCAGCCGTTCTTGATGGTACTCGGAATACTATTGAGAGTACGGAGTTTATCAAGTGGTTGTTGGCAAAAGAAACGGCTCAATTTATGATTCGGCATAATTTCCATTTTGCTTTCACAAATCCAGAAATGTCTGATCCAAAAGATTCGTTAGGGCGTAGGCTAGTATTATGGGACGTACAAGGCGGATATACGGTGGAAGGCAAAAAGGTACTATTGAATCAATGGGTTAGCCAGGTGCGTTTTAGAAAAGAACCGTAAGCCAAGTAGAGCTATTCATGGACAAATGAACTAAGTAGGTTAAAAATACCATAAACCAAGTGTGTTAGATACACATCGTAAGGAAAGGATATAGAATGAGTAAGTTATTAGGTTATGTAAGCCTAGGTTGTGCTAAAAATTTAGTAGATACGGAAGTTATGTTAGGCCTGTTGAAGGATAATGGGTATAGCATCACAGAAAATTTAAGCGAAGCAGATCTTATTATTGTCAATACTTGTACGTTTATTGAAAAGGCCAAAGAAGAGTCCATTAATACCATCCTTGAAGTAGCGCAACATAAACAAACTGGCGCGTGCAAGGGGTTAATTGTAGCAGGTTGTTTGAGTCAACAATACCAAGATGAATTGTTCCAAGAAATCCCTGAAATTGATGCATTGATTGGTACTGGTGCGTGGGATCAAGTAATGACCGCCGTAGAGGCTATTGAACAAGGAAATCGTTGTTGCATCATGGATAGCATTACGAACATTTATAATGAGCGTATGCCTCGTATGCAAACGACACCTCGTTACAGTGCGTATGTAAAGATTGCAGAAGGCTGTAATAATGGTTGTACATTCTGCATCATTCCAAAGGTGCGTGGCGCATTCCGTAGTCGTACTATTGAATCTATCAAGGCAGAGGTGGAAAAACTCGCCGCTGCAGGGGTAAAGGAAATCGTTTTGATTGCTCAAGATACTACTAGCTATGGCATTGACCTTAATAATGGTAAACCTATGCTCACAGCCTTGATTAAAGAACTCGTTCAAGTTGAAGGTATTGAATGGATTCGCATGTTGTATTTGTATCCAAAGTTCTTCTCTGATGAATTACTTGAGTTAATCGTTAATGAGCCAAAGGTTTGCAAATATGTAGATATTCCATTACAACATGTGAATAACGATATTTTAAAACAAATGAATCGTCCTGATACACGTCAAGATATTGAAACATTGCTCAAGAAAATTCGTTCTCAAGAGAAACATATTACTTTGCGTACATCTATTATCGTAGGATTCCCTGGTGAAACAGAGGAACAGTTTAACGAATTGTGCGATTTTGTGAAAGAAATCAAATTTGATAACATGGGCGTGTTTACATACTCTCGTGAGGATGGTACAGCGGCGGGTGCTCGTGAGGACCAAATTCCAGAGGACGTTAAAGAAGAACGCTATCATGTATTGATGTCCTTCCAAGCAGCTGTTTCAGAAGAAAATAACCGTGATTTAGAAGGTACTATTGATGAGGCTATGATTGAGGAAATAGAACCAGGCGATAAAGGTACTTTATTGGCCAAGGGTCGTTTGAAATCCCAAGCCCCTGATGTAGATGGTAATATGTACATCGAGGATTGTGGTGAGGACTTGCAGCCTGGCGATATTTTGACCGTACAGGTAGAACAAGGCTTTGCCTACGATGTGGTGGCTTGTCCAGTTAATCAATAAAACAATCAATTTAAAGTGACTCGTAAATGAGGTGATATGAATGATTGTAGAATTAGTCTCTACAGGTTCAGAATTATTATTAGGCGATACAGTGAATACTAATGTGTCTTGGTTGGCACAGGAGCTTAATAAATTAGGATATACCATTGCCTATCAATCGACAATTGGTGATAATCGTGGTCGTATGGCTGAAATATTTAGACGCGCCGCAGAACGGGCCGATATTGTCATCAGTACTGGTGGACTAGGTCCAACGCAAGGTGATATTACTCGTGAGGTGTTGGCTAGCGCTATGGGCCGCGAGGTAGAGTTTAATTCATTGGCTATGACGGAGGTCCAAAAGTTCTTTAAGCGCGTTAATCGAGAAGTGCCGACGGCGGCGAGTCGTAGAGAGGCCATGTTACCAGTAGGTGCTGGTGTATTGCGTAACCCTGTAGGCGTAGCCCCTGGGGTAACACTAGAGGTTGAGGATACAACATTCATTTTATTGCCAGGACCGCCAGGTGAAATGAAGGGCATGTTTACAGATTCGGTGGTGCCATACCTACAGGAACGCTTTGGATCCCAAGGTGTCGTAAAATCGTATCGTTATGCTATTTATGGTATTCGTGAAATCGATTTAGAGGATCGATTAATGGATTTGGTGAAAGAACAATCGAATCCGACTATCGCGTTCCTCATTAAAAAAGGGTATATTGAGTTGCGCATCACTGCTAAAGCTAATACAGCAGAAGAGGCTGAGGCTCTATTAAGACCATGGGATGAAATTATCCGAAATCGTTTAGGGACTCACGTAGGTCGTTCCTTAGATATACCTATGGAGGATCTACTGGGTAAAAATCTTACAGTAGCTAATGCTACCATTAGTACTGCAGAGTCTTGTACATCTGGACTCGTTGGTAAAACTATTACCAACACATCTGGTAGTAGTGCTTATTATATGGGTGGTGTTATATCTTACAGCAATGATATCAAGCATCGAGTACTAGGGGTTCCTCAAGAATTACTCGATACCTATGGAGCTGTGAGCGAACAAGTAGCTAGGGCTATGGCTGAAGGGGTAGCCCGCGTTACTGGTACTGATTATGCAGTATCTACAACTGGTATTGCTGGCCCTGGTGGGGGCAGTGAAGAGAAACCGGTAGGTCTTGTTTGGTTTGGTGTAACAGGACCTCATGGAACAGTGGCCCATAAGGCGAACTTTATTGGGAGTCGTGAAGAAATTAGACAAGGTGCAGCAGAGCTTGCACTTTACTATGTATATACTTATATGAAAGAGAAAGGGACTGTATAATGGCAGTAGACGGCAGACAAGCAGCGTTAGATAACGCGTTAAAACAAATCGAGAAAGACTTTGGTAAAGGGGCCATCATGCGCCTTGGTGAAGCAGCAGATAAAATGAATGTAGAAGTTATTTCTACAGGCTCCTTGGCGATTGACCTTGCTGTAGGTGTGGGCGGGTTCCCTCGTGGCCGTGTAATCGAAATCTACGGTCCAGAATCCTCTGGTAAAACAACAGTAGCTCTTCATGCTGTAGCAGAAGCGCAAAAACAAGGTGGTATTGCAGCTTTCATCGACGCAGAACATGCGATGGATCCAGTATATGCTCGTAATTTGGGCGTAGACATTAACAATTTGTTGATTTCCCAACCAGATAATGGGGAACAAGCATTGGAAATCACAGAATCTCTAGTGCGCAGTGGAGCAGTAGATATCGTCGTAGTCGACTCTGTAGCAGCGCTTGTGCCAAAAGCCGAAATCGAAGGTGAAATGGGCGATGCACACGTAGGTTTACAAGCGCGCTTGATGAGTAAAGCCCTTCGTAAATTGACTGGTATCATCAGCAAATCCAAAACTGTTGTTATTTTCATCAACCAATTGCGTGAAAAAGTAGGTGTTATGTTCGGTAACCCTGAAACAACAACTGGTGGTCGTGCGTTGAAATTCTATTCCTCTGTACGTCTTGATGTACGTAAAGGTGAATTGATTAAAGCAAACAATGAAAATGTAGGCACTCGTACAAAAGTAAAAGTTGTTAAAAATAAAGTGGCACCTCCATTTAAAGTGGCGGAATTCGATTTGATGTACGGTACTGGTATTTCTAAGGAAGGTACACTCATCGATATTGGTACAAGCATGGATATCATCAATAAATCTGGTGCGTGGTATTCCTATAATGGGGAACGTATGGGCCAAGGTAAAGAATCTGCAAAAGCCTATTTGAATGAGCATCCAGAAGTGGCACTTGAAATCGATCGTATCATCCGCGACACATTGGCTGTAGGGCCTGAAGAAATCGATGTAATTGGTGAAGAAGTTCACGAAGAGCAAGAGTAATGGATACTGACATAACATTACCACAAGCGATGGATCAAGCCCTTCGTTTTTTAGGGCAACGTTTCTTGAGTTGTTATGAATTGCGACAGAAAATGCGTCGTAAGAATATCTCCAACGAGCTCATCGATCAAGTTGAGGCTAAGATGATTGAATACGACTATTTGAATGACCAACGGTTAGCGGATCAAGTCTTGGCCTACATGATGAAAGAACAGAAATACGGAGCTTTTTTTATCAAACAGAAAATGAAACAGCGTGGATTAGAGGCGCCGAGTCAAATTCAAGGGTATGATGAAATGGCGGCTGCCTTTAAAGTGGTAGAACGTAAATTTGGAAAAGATGTGGTATGCCAATCAATGTATAGTGATTTTACAAATGAGCTTGCAGAGGGGCGAATTGTAAATGAATCGAAAGTGATTAGTGCATTAAAAAATCGAGGGTTTTCCCCTGCTATTATACGTGCTGTATGTAATGAACTAAAGCCTTAATTCTTGACAGAATAGGGCTTTAAGCATAAAATTAGAATAGCCTTATTTATATATATTTATAGGGTCTTAATTTTATGAATTAATATACGGCAACCCAAGAGCCGATGTTATCGGCTCTTATTTTTTTGACAGAAGGAGGTGAGACTCATTTTAGAATATAGTCTAATCGCTGTTGTAATGGTTCTCATAGGTTTAGGTGTTGGTTACTTTTTACGTAAAAATATTGCCGAAGGTAAGCTCAACCAAGCCGAACAAGAGGCAGCTCGTATCGTAGCCGCTGGAGAACAGGCAGCAGAGTCTAAAAAGAAAGAAGCATTGCTCGAAGCGAAAGAAGAAATTCATAAACTTCGCTCTGATGTAGAAAGAGAAAACAAAGATCGTCGTACGGAATTACAACGTATGGAACGTCGTATTCTTCAAAAAGAAGAATCTCTTGACAAAAAATTAGATACTATCGAACGTAAAGAAGAATCTTTACATCGTAAAGAATCTGATTTAAATGCAAGTCGTGAAAAAGTGGAAGCTTTACACGATCAACAAATGGCTGAATTGGAACGTATTTCTGGTATGACCTTTGAAGAAGCAAAATCCATTTTGCTTAACAATGTGGAACAAGAAATCCGTCACGAAACAGCTGTTATGGTAAAAGATATGGAACAACAAGCGAAAGATGAAGCTGAGAAAAATGCAAGAGAAATTATTGCAGTAGCTATTCAACGTTGTGCAGCTGACCATGTGGCAGAATCTACAGTATCTGTAGTAGCATTGCCAAATGATGAAATGAAAGGTCGTATTATCGGTCGTGAAGGCCGTAACATTCGTGCCCTTGAAACATTGACTGGTATTGATTTGATTATTGATGATACACCAGAAGCAGTTATCTTATCTGGTTTTGATCCAATTCGTCGTGAAGTAGCACGTATTGCTCTTGAAAAATTGATTGTAGACGGTCGTATCCATCCAGCTCGTATTGAAGAGATGGTGGCTAAAGCTCGTAAAGAAGTAGATCAAACGATTAAAGAAGCTGGTGAACAGGCTACATTTGAAGCTGATGTTCATGGCTTACATCCTGAAATTATCAAGATTCTTGGCCGCTTGAAATATCGTACAAGCTATGGTCAAAACGTATTGAAACATTCCATCGAAGTATCCCATTTGGCAGGCATTATGGCTGCTGAACTTGGTTGTGATGTAGCCCTCGCTAAACGCGGTGGTTTGATTCATGATATTGGTAAAGCTCTTGACCGTGAAATTGAAGGTTCCCACGTTCAAATCGGTGTTGATGTAGCTAGAAAATATCGTGAAAGCGCTCTTGTAGTAAACTGTATCGGTGCCCATCATGGTGACGAAGAATTCCAATCTGTAGAAGCAGTATTAGTGGCTGCAGCAGATGCGATTTCTGCAGCTCGTCCAGGTGCTCGTCGTGAAACATTAGAAAACTACTTGAAACGCTTAAGTAAACTCGAAGAAATCGCTGAATCCTTTGACGGCGTTGAAAAATGTTTTGCTATTCAAGCGGGTCGTGAAATTCGTGTCGTAGTAAAACCTGATCGTATTGATGAAGCAGAATCTACATTGTTAGTTCGTGACATTATCAAACGTATTGAATCTGAGTTAGAATACCCAGGTCAAATCAAAGTAGTTATCATCCGTGAAACACGTGTGGTAGATTACGCAAAATAAAATTTAATATTAGCGCGAGATTACAAACGTGATTTAACTCTAATATTAGATTATAAATTAAAGAATCTAGGCTGCAATGTTCGCATTGCAGCCTATCTTTATCAGTACAGGACTATATAAATCTTTAATCAGTATAGGGATATATAATTCATGGTTAACACAGGTACTCTGACGTAGTATTGTCTATTGCATTAAATACAAATCATAGAGTTATAGCATATATGCCATACTGATATAGCAAATTAGCAAATACATAGAGGACTTTTATAGGTCTCTATCGAATATAATGAAAGTAAGGTTTAAGGTAGAAAGTAGGTGTTAGGATTGAGTCGATATTTTGACAATGAACTAATTGAACAAATTAAAGATGCCAATGATATTGTCTCTGTTGTATCCGAGCATGTAGCCTTAAAGAAAAAAGGACAGAATTATTGGGGCTGTTGCCCATTCCATAATGAAAAAACAGCGTCCTTTAGCGTATCACCAGAGAAAGGGTTTTATTATTGCTTTGGTTGCCGTGCATCGGGAAACTCTATTAAATTTTTGATGGAAATAGAACACTTAACATTTCCAGAGGCTCTTGAAAAATTAGCTAATCGCGCAAATATTGCATTGCCAGAGCAAGAATTATCACCACAACAACGAGCGCGTGAGTTGCATCGCAAGAAATTATATGAGGCTAATGAATTAGCAGCTTCATTTTTCCATAATTGTTTAACTCAAACATCTCTTGGTAAGGTAGGCTTGGAGTACCTTAAAAAACGAGGCCTCACAAAGGAAACGATTGATAATTTCCGATTGGGGTTTGCCCCAGAAGGTTGGGATCGACTGTATAAAGCATTCCGCGAGCGTGGCATTGAGGATTCTGTGTTACTGGAACTCAATTTGGCCCGTAAAAACTCTGAGGGACGAGCCTATGATTTCTTCCGAAATCGTGTGATGTTCCCTATCATGGATGGTAAAGGTCGTGTCGTTGGATTTGGTGGGCGCGTGATGGATGATAGTTCTCCTAAATATTTGAACTCTCCAGAATCACCTATCTTTGATAAAGGAAAATTGCTCTTTGCCTTTGATAAGGCTTATAAACGCATCCGTGAAACGAAACAGGCTATACTCGTTGAAGGGTATATGGACGTTATTTCAGCGCACAACAAGGGTATAACAAATGTGGTAGCCTCCTTGGGGACGGCGTATACGAATGACCATGGACATTTATTAATGCGACAAGCTGATGAAATTGTATTGGCTTATGATATGGATGGTGCAGGGCAACAGGCAGCTAAACGAGCCATTGAGTTGTTGCAAAATACAGACTTTAAAGTGCGTGTACTAGCCATGCCTGATGGTAAGGATCCTGATGATTATGTGCGTAATCACGGGGCAAAGGCCTTTGAAGAATTGGTGTCCAAGGCCATCAAGCCTTTTGATTATTTATTGAATGAGTCATTACTTCAACATGATACAAATGACTCTGATGGGAAACAGGCTGTATTACAGGATATGTTCCCTTACATTGCCCATACGGAGAGTCAAACACAACGAGAGGATATGTTACGGTCTTTGGCGATGCCATTGTGGCTCGACAACAGTACGGTATTTAGATATTTCCGCAATTACACAAAAAAGGGCAATATTGAACTGCCTACTGAGGTACAATCAGTGACAAAAATGACACAGGCCGTATCCCCTGATGAGGAACAATTAATGGCCATGGCCATTAATGATGGTGAAAGTTTACAGGAAGTTTTACAATATTTACCGTTAGAGGACTTTCAAAATATTGAACATCGGGCTATAATAGAAAAGTTAGGGTCTATATATTCTAGTCACAATGGTTTTGATACTACGACTGTAGAGGAAACATTAACAAAAGAAGAATATACGGAATATGCTAGACTCATGATACTTGAAAATACAGGACGTGACATGGCGCGGTTACGTGGTTTGATTAGATCTGTAAGGCTCAGATCATTACGGGAGCAATATAAATTTCATTCAAGATTAGCTGATCAACTAAATCGTGCAGGAGATTCGACCTTCATTGGCGAATTACACAAGTGTCAGGAAATTCAAAAAATTATTAATGAATGGTCAAAATAGAAGTAATCTAGGTAGAAACTGAGAAAGGAAGAGCGCTGTGGCTAAGAAAGAACATAAAAGTCAAATTGAGGAGATTGTAGCTCAACTTCTCGAAAAAGGCCGTCAAGAGGGAGTTTTGACGCAAGCAGAAATAGCAGATGCTCTTCATGAGCAAACTGAATTAACGGCAGAGCAATTGGATGATATTTATACAACTTTCACCAAGTTAAATATTGAAGTTGTGCCAGATGAAGCAGTGGAAGCTGCTGATGATACAGATATTGTGGCAGACGATGATGACACACATTCGGAAAAAAATATTAATATTGATTTGAGTATCGATACAGGAGTTAACATTGATGATCCTGTACGTATGTACCTCAAGGAAATTGGCCGAGTGCCATTGTTATCTGGTTCAGAAGAAATCGTATTGGCGGAGCAAATCGAAGCAGCTACGAAAGAAGATGCCACATATAAGGAAATCAAGCTAGGTGAAAAAGCCAAGAAAAAATTGGTGGATGCCAACCTTCGTCTCGTTGTTAGTATTGCTAAACGCTATGTTGGTCGTGGAATGTTATTCTTGGATTTGATTCAGGAAGGTAATCTTGGTTTAATCAAGGCAGTAGATAAATTTGACCATCATAAAGGGTACAAATTCTCTACTTATGCTACTTGGTGGATTCGCCAGGCCATTACTCGTGCTATCGCTGACCAAGCGAGAACTATCCGTATTCCAGTACATATGGTGGAAACAATCAATAAATTGATTCGTATTTCTCGTCAATTATTACAGGATAAAGGCCGCGAACCATTACCAGAAGAAATTGCTGAAGGTATGGGGATTACGGTAGAGCGTGTTCGCGAAATTCAAAAAATCGCACAAGAACCAGTATCTTTAGAAACGCCAATCGGTGAAGAAGAAGATTCACATTTAGGCGATTTCATTGAAGACCAAGACGCTATCGCTCCAGATGATGCAGCGAGCTATATTTTGCTTCGTGAGCAAATTGAGGACGTATTTACATGCCTTACTGAAAGAGAGCAACAAGTTCTTCTGCTTCGTTTCGGTTTGAAAGATGGTAAACCGCGTACACTTGAAGAAGTAGGTCAACATTTTAACGTAACTCGTGAACGTATTCGTCAAATTGAAGGCAAAGCGTTAACAAAATTACGTAATCGTGGCAAACGCGATAAAATTAAAGACTTCTTATAATAGAAGATATGAAACATACGGTCCATACAATGTATGGGCCGATTTGTGCTATAATAAGAAATGGTTTTCAAATACTAACCCTAGTTGTTAAATAGTAAGCGCGGTCCGGACAACATATATGGATGTTGGCTAGGTGTTTCGCTAATATTATGAATTAATAGAAATGAGATAAATATGTATACAGTTTCCAAACGGCTAGAGGTGAGCGCCTCTCATCAACTCAAATTAGATTATCCTAGTAAGTGTCAAAATTTACATGGACATAATTGGATTATTATTGTTCATTGTCGGTCCAAGGAACTTGATCACAATGGTATGGTCATCGATTTTACCATCATCAAGGAAAAAATCCACGGTCGTTTAGATCACCAACATATCAACGATGTGATGGGGGATATTAATCCAACTGCTGAGAACATGGCGAAATGGATTGCTGATGAATTAGGTGAAACATGTTTTAAAGTAGAAGTACAAGAATCAGAAGGAAATATTGCGACTTATGAACGTGATTGAGATGTTTGCTTCCATTGATGGGGAAGGTTCTCGCCAAGGGTTCTTATGCACATTCCTACGGCTCTATGATTGTAATATCCGTTGTTCCTATTGTGATACGACCTATAGCTATGGTCCTGAGGTGGACTATGAGCAATTGACGGTCCAAGAGGTGACTGACAAAATAGAACAGTTAGGCAATCACCGTGTTACTATCACTGGTGGCGAACCATTATTGCAGGAACCAGAGGTCATAGAGCTCATCGATGAGTTAACGAAACGAAACAAACAATATGATTTTAATATAGAGACGAATGGCACCATTGTGCCGAGCTTTCACCGGGACAATGTGTTTTTCACCTACGATTACAAGGGCCCGTCCTCATTGGCTGAGGACTCTATGAATCTAGATATTATGAAAGCCGCCACTGAGCGTGATTTGTTGAAATTTGTAGTAGGTACACCGCAGGATTTAGACAGAATGCGTCGTGTTCTTGAGACCTATCCTACGAAAGCACAAGCCTATGTGTCGCCTATATGGGGGCAAATAGAGGCGGTAACTATTGTGGACTATATGAAGGACCATAATTTGCAAAATGTGCGGTTACAGCTGCAAATTCATAAATTTATTTGGGATCCGAACGAGAAGGGGGTGTAGCTAATTTATGAGTCAAATAGATACGAAAAAAATAGAATCCCTAGTGTACCAATTGCTAGAGGCCATTGGTGAGGACCCGAATCGTGAAGGATTGCTTGAAACACCTAAACGGATAGCCCATATGATGCATGAAATGTATGCAGGCATTCAATATAGCAATGCAGATATCGCCAAGATGCATGGCAAAACATTCCCCGTGGACACGAACCAGATGGTCGTGGTGAAAGATATCACTTGTTTTTCCAACTGTGAACACCATATGGCATTGATGTATAACATGAATATTAGTATCGGTTATATGCCCAAAGGAGGGGTCATTGGCTTGTCTAAAATTCCTCGCATTGCTGAACTTTGCTGTAAACGATTACAATTACAAGAAAAAATCGGCGAGGATATTGCCGAGGTGATTTCCTTGGCCACCGGTTCGGACGATGTAATTGTACATATTACTGCTTGCCATAGCTGTATGAGTGCCCGTGGTGTGAAGAGCACGGATAGTAAAACTACAACCCTTACTACGAAAGGTATCTTTAATGAAGACGCTATGATTCAACGATTTATGATGTTAAAAGCTTGACGAGTCTAGGTATAGTTCAGTATAATTGTTAGGTAGATTATCTATTGGGCCTATAGCTCAGGGGTAGAGCAATCGGCTCATAACCGATCGGTCCCTGGTTCGATCCCAGGTGGGCCCACCAATACAAAATAATAAAAAAGAAACGATAGTTCGATGACTTTAGATATATTTAATTATATTTGAAGTCATCATTTTTTTTGCTTAAGTGAAAGAGTGCTGATATTAGTGGGTTTATGTGCTGCATTAATAAAAATAATGAAAGTTTACGTAAATTGTAGAATGAAATTAAACACTAAAACTAAATAAAAAGATCCATAGGATTGCATCAATGGTAAAATTAAGTTACGACACAAAATTAACCGGAGTCAATCACTATGGACTACCTAAATAATACCATTAATACCCTACCTCGCGAAAGAGGACAACACTTAAGATTTGAAGATCGATGCGAAATCAAAGCGCTCC